>BEII01000326.1 GCA_002898935.1 bacterium HR32 | reverse complement strand
GAGGAAGCGGAGCGGATGGTCCAGGAGGTGGACGTGCTCCTGGTCGTCGGCGGCCACGGCAGCTCCAACACCACGCGCCTGGCGGAGATCGGGAGGCAGCGCGGGGTGGCCACGTACCACGTGGAGACCGCAGACGAGATCCAGCCCTGGTGGTTCTCCGCGGACAGCACCGTGGGCGTGATGTCCGGCGCCTCGACCCCCGACTGGATCATCGAGGGAGTCCTCCTGCGCCTGGACGAGATCCGCAACGAGCTGGGCGGCTGACCGGTTCGGGTCGCTACCCCGCCGGGCCACCGCGCGGAGCAGCCGGCTACATACCTCCACGGCCCGGTGTGCACCTTCACGGGCCCGCCGGGCGTGTTCCTCTGTACTCCAGGGTGGGGATGAAGTCGGCGTCCCCGTAGAAGGGGAACTCCCGTGCTTTCCACAGCCACTTCGAGATGTGGGCCAGCTCGTCCAGCTGGCCCCGTACCTCTGGGGGGAAGCGGTCGCGGTGTTCCACGAGGACGGCCCGTCGGCGCTCCCCGTCTGGGCAGGATCGGGTTCCGCATCCCGCAACCCGGGTCCACACACTCCAGCCCGGTATGAGACGCCTGGCGTGAGAAGCGGCGACGAGTCAGGCGCCGCCGCTCCGGTGCTGGTAAGATGGAAAGCCGCAGTGAGCGCACGGAGACTCCCCCTCGTGGCCCTCGTGGGGCGGCCCAACGTGGGCAAGTCGGCCCTGTTCAACCGCATCGTGCGCCGGCGGCTCGCCATCGTGGAGGACACTCCGGGAGTGACCCGGGACCGGCTGTACGCGGAGGTGGAGTGGTCGGGCCGCCACTTCGGCCTGGTGGACACCGGCGGCTACGTGGCGCGCGCCGGGGATCCCCTGGTGGAACAGGTGCGGTGGCAAGCGGAGCAGGCCGTGGCCGAGGCGGACGTGGTGGTGTTCGTGGTGGACGCGCAGACGGGGCTACTGCCCGCGGATCAGGAGGTGGCGGACGTCCTGCGTCGGTCGGGCAAGCCGGTGCTGGTGGCGGTGAACAAGGTGGACACGCCCGGGGACGGAGCGGTGCAGGCCGCCGAGTTCTCCGCCTTGGGGCTCGCGGACGTCCTGCCCGTCTCTGCGCTGCACGGCCTGCGCGTCGGGGACCTGCTCGACCGCGTGGTGGAGTTGCTGCCGGCCTCCGGCCCCCCTGAAGAAGAGGAAGAGCCCGTGCGGGTGGCGGTGGTCGGCCGGCCCAACGTCGGCAAGTCGTCGCTGGTGAACGCCTTGTTGGGTGTCCCGCGGGTGGTGGTGGACGAGCGTCCCGGCACGACCCGGGACGCGGTGGACACGTGGCTGCGCCACCGGGGCCGGCCCGTGGTCCTCGTGGACACGGCAGGCCTACGCCGGCGCGCCCGGGTGGACGAGGCCCTGGAGTTCTACAGCGCCCGGAGGGCCGAGCAGGCGCTGGAGCGGTCGCACGTGGCGGTGCTGGTGGTGGACGCCTCGGAGGGTGTCACCGACCAGGACCAGCGCATCGCGCGGCGTGCGATGGACCTGGGCCGGGCGATGGTGGTCGTCGCCAACAAGTGGGACCTGGTCAGAGGTCCTCTGGCAGAGGAGCGGGCCAAGCAGCTCTACCACGCCCTCCGTCACGTGTCGTTCGCCCCGGTGCTGTTCGTGTCCGCGAAGACGGGCCGCAACGTGGCCCGGGTGCTGGACGCAGCCCTGCGGGCGGACCGCGCGCACGCCCTGCGGGTCCCCACCGGGCCGCTCAACCGCGCGCTGGAGGCCGCGGAGGCGGCGCACCCGGCCCCTTCGGACGCGCGGGGCCGGGCGCTCAGGATCTACTACGCGACGCAGGTGGACGTGCGGCCGCCGACCCTCGCGCTGTTCGTGAACGACCCGGAGCTGGCCACCGACGCCTACCTGCGCCACCTGGAGGCGCGGCTCCTGGAGCGCTTCGACTTCGAGGGCACGCCCGTGCGGCTCGTCCTGCGGGCCCGCAGGCCCAGGGGGAGGCAGGAGAGGTGACGGGTCCGCTGGTGGTCGCGATCGCCTACCTCTTGGGCTCGGTGCCCACCGGCCTGTGGCTCGTGCGCTGGGTTCGGGGGCTGGACGTGCGGGAGCACGGGAGCGGCAACATCGGCACCGCCAACGTGTACCGGGTGGCCGGGCCGTGGCTCGGTGCGGCCGTGCTGGCTGCAGACGTGCTGAAGGGCCTGCTGCCCGTGATGGCGGCCCAAACTCTCGGGCTGGGGCCTGCGTGGGCCGTGGCCGCGGGTGTAGCGAGCATCGCGGGCCACAACTGGTCGGCGTTCCTGCGCTTCCAGGGTGGGAAGGGCGTGGCCACCAGCTTCGGTGTCCTCGTGGCCCTGTCGCCCACGGCCGCCGCGGTGGCCGCCGCGGTGTGGGTCCTGGCCGTGGGCCTCACCCGTTACGCCAGCGTCGGCTCGGTCCTGGCACTTCTGTCCGTACCGGCCACCATGGCCCTCCTGCGCGAACCTACCCCGCACCTGGCCTTCGGGCTCGCGGCCGCGGCCCTGGGGGTCTTCCGGCACCGGGCGAACCTCCGGCGGCTGCGGGAGGGCACGGAGCTGCGGATCACGGACCGGCCCCGCGGGCCCACAGGACCGTCCGGCCTTTGACAGGTGCCGGGTACGGTCCCTATAATCAGCGAGGCGCCCGAAACCGGGCGCCGTCTTGCGTTTGGACGATCCCGTGCGCAAGGAGGCCGCATGGCCCGGGTGAGCAACTTGATCCGGAGGGCGGAGCGGGCCACAAAGCCAGCTCCGAGAACCGTGGCGCGGCGGGGGCCGTCGCCCGTGGAGCGGGCGACCCGGTACCTCCGGGAGGTGCGGGCGGAGCTGAACCGGGTCACGTGGCCGAGCCGCCAAGAGCTCATCGCCGGCACCGTGGTGGTGCTGGTGGTGGTGAGCGTCACGGCGGCGTACCTGGGCGCGTGGGACGCGGTGTTCACCTGGCTGTTCCAGCGGGTGCTGCGGTAGGGACGAGATGGACGAGGAGCGGCGGGAAGTGGTGGAGGCCGAAGAGGCGGCGGTAGCCGCACCGCCCAAGGACCC
>BEII01000325.1 GCA_002898935.1 bacterium HR32 | reverse complement strand
ACGACAGCCTGCACAGCATCCGGCTCATGGATGGGGTGGTGGACGTGTACATGCCGGACTTCAAGCTGTGGAACCGGGAGCCCGCGCGCAAGTACCTCCTGGCCCCGGACTACCCGGAGGTGGCGCGCCAGGTGATCCAGGCCATGCACGAGCAGGTGGGCGTGCTGCGGGTGAACGAGGACGGGCTGGCCCGCCGCGGGGTCCTGGTCCGACACCTGGTGATGCCGGGCTTGTTGAAGGAGACCCGGGAGATCCTCCGGTGGCTGGCGGAGCTGTCGCCGGACACGTACGTGAACGTCATGAACCAGTACTACCCGGCGTGGAAGGCCAAGACGGACGCGAAGTACGCGGAGATCGGCCGGCGGATCACCGCCGGGGAGTACGAAGCCGCGGTGCGCTTCGCGCGGGAGGCGGGGCTGTGGCGGCTGGACTCCCGCTGGCGGGTCGTGGCCGGACGTCTGTGGTAAAGGGGGGAGGGGAGATGGCGAAGGACCTGCAGGTGGAGCTGGAGGACCGGCCCGGAACACTCGCCCACCTGGGCGAGACGCTGGGCCGGGCCGGGGTGAACGTCGAGGGGCTGTGTGCGATCCCGACCGGCGGCCGGGGCCGCGTGCACGTGCTCGTGGGCGACGCGCCCGCGGCGCGCCGGGCGCTGGAGGGCGCGGGGATCCCCGTGGTGGCGGAGCGGGAGGTGCTCGTGCTGGACGTGGTGGACCAACCCGGCACCTTGGGCGCGGTGGCGCGGAAGCTGGCGGACGCCGGGGTAAACATCGAGTGGGCCTACCTGGCCACCCGGACCCGCCTGGTGTTGGCCGTGAACGACCTGGAGCGCGCTCGGTCTGCGGTGTCGTGAGCACGCGGGATATGAACGAAAGGGGGGTTGTGGAGTGAGGAGTCGGTGGGTGTGGCTGCCCCTGTTGGGGCTGGCTCTGGCGTTGCCCGGCGCAGCGCAAGCGCAGGCGCAGCGCGTGGGCGCGTGGGTGGACGCGGTGGTGGCGGTGGAGGAACCCAGCGACGCCGCCGCGGTCCGGCGTCTGGAGGCGGGAGACCTGCACGCGTGGTTCAGCTCCACCGCGAACCCGGAGGTGGCCAACCGGATCCGCGAGTCCCGGTCCCTCCGGTCCGCGGTGTCCTACGGCCTGTACCACGAGCTCAGCTTCAACCCCGTGGGCCCGGTGTTCCCGGGCACGGACCGTCTGAACCCCTTCTCGGTGGCGCGCATCCGGGAGGCGATGAACTGGCTCATTGACCGCCGGCACATCGCGCAGGAGATCATGGGCGGCATGGGCGTGCCCCGGTGGCTACCCATCAACACCGCGTTCCCCGACTACGCGCGGCTCGCGGACGTGGCCCGGCGTCTGGAGATCCGGTACGGCCACGACCCCGAGCGGGCCCGGGCGGTGATCACAGAGGAGATGCAGAAGTTGGGCGCGACCCTCGTCGGCGGCCGGTGGCAGTTCCGGGGCCGCCCGGTGACGGTCACCTTCTTGATCCGCGTGGAGGACGAGCGGCGCCAGATCGGCGACTACGTGGCCGGCCTGCTGGAACAGCTAGGGTTCACCGTGGAGCGCCGGTACGGCCGGGCCGCGGACCTGAACCCGCTGTGGATCGTCCAGGACCCGGCGGAGGGCCGCTGGCACATCTACACGGGCGGTTGGATCAGCACCGTGATCGACCGGGACCAAGCGGACAACTTCGACTTCTTCTACACCAAGCGCGGGCTGGCCCGGCCCCTGTGGCAGGCCTACCGGCCCAGCCCGGAGTTCGACCGGCTCGCCGACCGGCTCAACAAGCGCGAGTTCCGGACGGTGGGAGAGCGCAACCGGCTCATGGCCCGGGCCCTGGAGCTGGCCTTGCAGGACTCCGCGCGGGTGTGGCTCGTGGAGCGCCAGGCGGTGTGGCCGTGGCGGGCCGAGCTGCAGCTCGTGAGCGACCTGGCGGGCGGGCTCTCGGGGTCGTTCCTGTGGCCGTACACCATCCGGTTCCCGGGCCGCGCGGGCGGGGTGGTCCGGATCGGGGTGCCGAGCATCCTTCCGGAGCCGTGGAACCCCATCGGCGGGTCGAACTGGATCTTCGACACGACCCTGTACCGGGCCACCCAGGACTACCCCTTGATCGCCAACCCTCACACGGGGCTTCCCGAGCGGCAGCGGGTGGAGCGGGTGGAGATCACGGTCCGGCAGGGGTTGCCCGTGACCAAGACCGCCGACTGGGTGACCCTGCGGTTCGCCCCCACCATCCGGGTCCCGGAGGACGCCATCATCGGCTGGGACAGCCGGGCCCAGCGGTTCGTCACCGTGCGGGAGAAGCACCCGCAGGGGCTGGAGGCCCTGGTGAAGAGCACGGTCTACTTCGACCGGGACCTGTTCCGGAAGGTGCAGTGGCACGACGGCAACCGCCTGACCCTCGGCGACATCCTCCTGGGCTGGATCCTCACCTTCGAGCGGGCGGACGAGTCGAGCCCCCTGTACGACCGCTCCTACGTGCCCGCGTTCCAGTCGTTCGTGGAGACCTTCCGCGGCTTCCGGATCGTGAGTGAGGCCCCGCTGGTCGCAGAGATCTACAGCACCTCCTGGACCATGGACGCGGAACTCATGACGGGTGCGGGCAGCTTCTGGCCTGTGTACGGGTTCGGGCCCGGGCCCTGGCACACCGTGGCTCTGGGCCTTCGGGCCGAGGCCGCGGGCCGGGCCGCCTTCACCGCGGCGAAGGCCACCGAGAAGCGGGTGGAGCGGCTGAATTACGTGGCCGGTCCCACCCTGGCCATCCTGGACCGGGAGCTGGAGGCCGCCCGCGCCGAGAACTACATCCCGTTCCCGCGGGCCCTGGGCCGCTGGATCAGCGCGGAGGAAGCCCGGCAGCGTTGGCGGCTGCTGTCCGCCTGGCGGGCGGGCCGCGGCCACTACTGGGTGGGCATGGGCCCCTTCCTGTTGCAGCGCGTGTCGCCCGTGGAGAAGATCGTGGGGCTTCGGCGGTTCGGTCGGTTCCCGGACCCGGCCAACAAGTGGCTGCGGTTCGGCGAGCCGCGCCTCTCGGCGGTGACCGTGACCGGCCCGCGGCAGGC
>BEII01000324.1 GCA_002898935.1 bacterium HR32 | reverse complement strand
GGGAGTTCCATCAGGTCCTGGCCGTCCAGCCACACGCGGCCGCTGTACTCCGCCACGTTGCGCGGCAGCAGCCGCAGCACCGCCCGGGCCAGCGACGTCTTCCCGCACCCGCTCTCCCCCAGGACCGCGACGGTGCGGCCCCGGCCCACTTCCAGGTGGACGCCGTCCACCGCCCGCACCGGCCCTGCCGCGGTCCGGAAGTACAGCCGCAGGCCTTCCAGCCGGAGCAGCGGCGCCACCTACAGCTCCCTCAGACGTGGGTTGAAGACCCGATCCAGGGCGAAGCCGAGCAGGGTGAAGGCGAGCCCGCTCAGCACCAGCATGGCCGCGGGCTGCAGCACCCAGTAGGTGTGGCCCACGTACAGGGCCCCCGCCCGGTACGCGTCCTCGATGACCTTCCCCCAGGTGGGCAGGACGGGGTCGCCCAGGCCCAGCAAGGCCAGGGTGGCCTCCAGGAACACGAAGCCCGGGATCAGGGTCACGAACTGCGGCAGCAGGACGGGCACGGCCCGTGGCACCAAGTAGACCACCACCATGCGGAGGTTGCCGACCCCGTAGGCGCGCGCGGCCTCCACGTAGGGCGACTCCCGCACCTGCAAGAACAGCGCCCGGTAGGTCTTGATGCCGCCCCCGAACACGCCCAGGAGGACTACGGCGCCCAGGATCACCCACAGGCTCCTGGAATACAGGGTGCCGATCAGGATCAGGATGGGCAAGGCGGGCAGGATCAGGTTCACCTCCGTGATCCTCTGGATCAGGCCGTCCACCCAACCACCGTACCACGCGCCCACCGCCGCGATGAGGAGGGTGCTGAGCGACGAGCCCACGGCGGCCAGCAGCCCGAAAGCCAAGGCGATGGGCGTGCCCCACAGCAGCGGTAGGGTGAGGTCACGCCGCAGGTGGTCGGTGCCCGCGAGCCCGTGCACCTCCCCGTACACCACGAGCTCCACCTGCACCGTGGAGCCCGGCTCGAAGAGGTACGCGCGGACCTCCAGGGCGTAGCGGCCCGGGGTGGCCTCGCCCGGCTGTCCGGGACGGGAGAACAACACGACCTCCGGGGCGCCTCCCAGGGCCCGGCGCAGGTCACCGTCCGCGGACACTCGGTACACGTCCTGGCGCCGCGGGCTCAGGTTCGCGAGGTGCACCTGTGAGCCGTCGGGCGTCCTCCACCCCAGCTCCACCTGCGGCGCTTGCTCCCGGTAGTCCGCCCGCAGGAAAACCGCGAGCTCCGGCGGGAAGCGCCGGTACGGGTAGTCGAAGGGCAGGGCGAACTCCAGCTGCCGGACGCCACCGCCCAGGTCGCGTTCCTGTGCCGGCACTTCTGTGCTGCGGACCACGAGGGTCCGCGGCAGCCGGCCACCCCAAAGCCAGCCCATCCACTCCGGTCTCGCGTGCCGCGGGTTCCGGGCCCACAACGCCTCTCCACCGCTCCACAGCCGGATGGCCTCCCCGTAGGGGATGGCCACCACCGCGTACACGGACAGAGCCACCAGGAACGCCAGGATGCACAGCCCCGCCACCGCCGACGGGTAGCGGACGAGCTCCCGCAAACTCGCCCTCACCCCTCAGCCCCCACGCCCACCCGCACCCTGGGGTCCAGGATGGCGTACACGAGGTCCAGGGCGAACACCGTGATGGCCAGCAGGTACGCGTAGAGGATGGTGGTGCCCACGATGACGGGGGTGTCGTACAGCCCGACGGCCTGATACAAGGCGCGCCCCAGCCCCGGCCAGTTGAACACCGTCTCCAGGACGATGGCGCCCGTCCACGCGCCGATGAGCCCCAGGGCGAAGGACGTGACGATGGTCGGCAGGGTGGGCCGCAGCACGTAACGCCGCTCCACCAGGCTCCCGGGCAGCCCTTTGGCGCGCGCGAGCTCCACGTAGTCCTCGCTCGAGAAGATCAGGAAGAACGTCCGCCAGGCGTACACGGACAGGAAGATGGAGCTGAGGGCCAGCGCCGCGAGGGGCAGGACCATGTGACGCAGCACGCTGGCGGCGTACGCGAGAGCTCCCTCCGGCGGCGGGGCGTCCACCATGCCGCCGAAGGGCAGCCAGCGGAGCCACGCGGCGAACACCAGGATCAGGAAGATCCCGTAGAACCACGCCGGGGCGGCAGAGGTGGGCGCGAGCGCCACCACGATGCGGTCGGCCAAGCTCCCGTACCGCCGGGACAGCGCCAGGGCGAAGGCGAGGGAGGAGAAGAACAAGAGCAGCTGGGCGCTCAAGAAGAGCAGCAGGGTGGCTGGCAGGCGGTCCAGCAGGATCCGTCGGACCAGCCGGGAGCCGGTGTCGCTCGTCATGCGCTCGGCAAAGCCCAACCGCAGGAGCAGCGCGTCCCGGAGGTAGGTGACCGACCTGGCCAGGAACGGACGGTCCAGGCCCAGCCGGCGCTCCTCGTTGCGCACCATCTGCTCCGCGATGCGCTGCCGCACGTCTGCCGGCAGGCGGCGCATGCTCTCGTCCAGGGACACCGCGAGGGCCACCTGCTCGCGGATCTCGGCCCGCTTGATCTGGTCCACGTACCCGCCCATGTTGGCCACGAGGATGGTCAGGTACACGCCGACCACCACCGCGGCGAACAGGGCCGCGAGCCGTGTGACGGCGTACACCACCACCCGCAGGGTGGGGTGGCGGCGCGCGGCCACCGGGGGGCTTACCGCAAGGGCTTCCGCCATGGGGAGGCTCCCGGGGAGGGGACGGCGCGGTCCCCTCCCCTCAGGGCGCTCATCGGGCGGGCAGGGAGGTGAAGGTGACGGACGCGAAGCTCGGCACGCTCACCACCTTGGAGACCACGATGACCTCCAGGCGGTTGGAGCCCGGCCGCAGGCGCCGCGTCACGTCCGGACCCAGGGTGACCCGCCACCCGGAGCCTGCGGACTGCGCGCGGCCCTGGACCACGAGTTCCTGGCGGCCGTCGAACAGCAGGTACTTCACCTCCTGCAGGTCCTGCGCGGGGTACGGCCGCCCGCGCTCCGTGACCTGCACCTCGAAGGTGGCCGCCGCGCCCGCCGCTACCTGCCGCGGGCCGGTCACGGTCACCGCCGCGAGGCGCGGCTCGCCGAAC
>BEII01000323.1 GCA_002898935.1 bacterium HR32 | reverse complement strand
CCCACTACTCGCGGATCCTGCACTACATCCGGCCCCACCACGTCCACGTCATGCTGGACGGGCGGATCGTCATCTCGGGGGGGGCCGAGCTGGCCGACGAGCTGGAGCAGACCGGGTACGAGGGGCTCCAGCAGCAGTTCGCGGAGGTCGCCGCCGCAACCCCCGGCGATCAGCCGGTGCGGCGCGCGGGCAAGGTGTTCTGGGTGGCGCACTGAGGGCTGGGGGACGGGAGGGCGGCCATGGCCACGAACCCGCTGGGGATTGACCTGGACCACTACAAGTGGGGCTTCCGGAAGCCCGAGAACTACGTGTTCAAGTCCCGCAAGGGCTTGAGCCGCGAGGTCGTCGAGGAGATCTCCTACCTGAAGGGCGAGCCGGAGTGGATGCGGGCCTTCCGGCTGCACAGCCTCGAGGTGTTCCTGAGCAAGCCCATGCCCACGTGGGGGCCGGACCTCTCCAGCATCCACTTCGACGACATCTACTACTACATCAAGCCCACGGACCGGCAGGCGCGCAGCTGGGACGAGCTGCCGCCCGAGATCAAAGACACCTACGAGCGCCTGGGGATCCCGGAGGCGGAGCGCAAGTTCCTGGCCGGGGTGGGAGCGCAGTACGAGTCGGAGGTGGTGTACCACAGCCTGAAGGAGGAGTGGGAGAAGCTCGGGGTCATCTTCGTGGACACAGACACCGCGGTCCGGGAGTACCCCGAGTTGGTCCAGGAGTACTTCGGCACCGTGGTGCCGCCCGAGGACAACAAGTTCGCGGCTCTGAACTCCGCGGTGTGGTCGGGCGGGTCCTTCATCTACGTGCCGGCGGGCGTCCGGGTGGACATCCCCCTGCAGGCGTACTTCCGGATCAACGCGGAGAACGTGGGCCAGTTCGAGCGGACCCTGATCATCGTGGAACCGGGTGCGTACGTCCACTACGTGGAGGGGTGCACCGCGCCCATCTACACCACCGACTCGCTCCACAGCGCGGTGGTGGAGATCATCGTGAAGGAGGGGGCGCGCTGCCGGTACACCACCATCCAGAACTGGTCCAAGAACGTCTACAACTTGGTCACCAAGCGCGCGGTGGCGTACCGGGACGCCACCATGGAGTGGGTGGACGGGAATCTGGGCTCCAAGATCACTATGAAGTACCCCTCCGTGTACATGGTGGAGCCCGGGGCGAAGGCGGAGATCCTGTCCGTGGCTTTCGCGGGCGCGGGCCAGCACCAGGACCCCGGAGGGAAGGTCATCCACGCCGCCCCCCACACGCAGTCCTCCATCGTGAGCAAGTCCATCAGCAAGGACGGGGGACGGGCGGGCTACCGCGGCCTGGTGAAGGTGTACAAGGGCGCGCGGGGCAGCAAGTGCGCGGTACGCTGCGACGCCCTGATCCTGGACGACCGGTCCCGGTCGGACACCTACCCGACCATGGAGATCGACGAGGAGGACGTGCAGGTCACCCACGAGGCCACCGTCTCCAAGGTCAGCGACGAGCAGCTCTTCTACCTGATGAGCCGGGGGATCCGGGAGGACGAAGCCATGAACATGATCGTCCGCGGGTTCATCGAGCCCATCGCGAAGGAGCTGCCCCTGGAGTACGCGGTGGAGCTGAACCGGCTCATCGCCCTGGAGATGGAAGGGTCCGTCGGATAGCCGGACTCCCCGAACTCGAGGAGGTCAGTCCTTGGACCACGCGGTCGGTGCGGGAACCGTGCGAGGCTTTGACGAGGCCACCTGGCAGGAGCTGTCGGGGGCGTGGGGTGAGCCTCCGTGGCTGCGGAAGCGCCGGCAGGAGGCGTGGGAACACTTCCGTTCCCTTCCCCTCCCCGCGCCGACGGAGGAGGCCTGGCGGAGGACCCCGCCGGAGAAGCTGGCGTGGGACGGCCTGCAGCCCCTGGTGGCGCGCGGCGCCGCGGACGCGGGGGACGCCCTGCAGGCCGCGGCCAGCCTGTTGCCCGACCGGCTCGCCGCGGTCGTGATCCGCAACGGCGCAGGCGTGCGGGCAGAGGGGGTGGAGGCGCTGACCCCGCGGGGCGTGGTGTTCTGCGACCTGCGGACCGCCGCGCGGGAGCACCCGGAGCTCTTGGAGCCCTTCCTGTTCCGGGCGGGGCTGCGGCCGGAGGAGAACGTGTTCACCGCCCAGCACGTGGCGTTCACCACCGGCGGGGCCTTCCTGCACGTGCCCGCGGGCGTGGAGGTGGATCGGCCGCTGCTGGTGGTGGACTGGTTGGCAGGCGAGGGGTTCCTGGCGCCCCACACCCTGGTGGTGCTGGAGCGCGGCAGCCGGGCCACCTTGGTGCAGCTCCGGTCCGGCCGGGCTTCAGGACCCGCGCTGGTGAACGCGGGCGTGGAGCTGGTGGTGGCGGAAGGCGCGCAGCTGCGCTTCGTGCAGCTCCAGGACCTCCCTGACCAGGCCCGGAGCTTCGGGGTGGTCCGGGCGCAGGTGGGCCGCGACGCCACGGTCCACACCCTCGTGGCGTCCTTCGGAGCCTCCCTGGAGAAGCTGTTCGTGGAGTCCTGGCTCGACGCACCCGGCGGTTCGTCGGAGATGCTGGGTGCCTTCTTCGCCCGGGATGGCCAGCACTACGACGTGCACACCCTGCAGGAGCACCGGGCGCCGCACACCACCAGCGACCTCCTGTACAAGGTAGCGCTGCTGGACTCCGCCCGCAGCGTGTTCGCGGGCCTCATCCGGGTCCACCCGGGCGCCCAGAAGACCAACGCCTTCCAGTCCAACCGCAACCTCCTGCTGTCCGGGCAGGCGCGGGCGGACAGCAAGCCGGAGCTGGAGATCATGGCGAACGACCTGCGGTGCACCCACGGCTCCGCGGTGAGCCGCCTGGAGGAGCAGCACCTGTTCTACCTCCAGACCCGGGGCCTCACGCGCCAGCAGGCGGTGCACATGATCGTGGAGGGGTTCTTCTCCGAAGTCCTGGACCGGCTCCCCGTGGAAGGCGTACGGTTCTGGTTGGAGGCCAGGGTGGCTCGTACCATGGGAGCGCCGGCCCCCTTAGGGCGGCTGGCGGCCCTGCGGGGGCTGTTGGAGGAGGTGACGGCCAGGCCGTGAGCCGGTTCGTG
>BEII01000322.1 GCA_002898935.1 bacterium HR32 | reverse complement strand
GACCGGGGCAGGGCCGGAGGCCGGGGAAACCTTAGTCCGCCACCCCCTCATGCGGAAGGTGGCGTTCACCGGCTCCACGGAGGTGGGCAAGCGCATCATGGCCCTGGCCGCGGAGGCCGTGAAACGCGTGACGCTGGAGCTGGGGGGGTCCGACCCCATGATCGTGTGCGACGACGCGGACCTGGACGCGGCCGCGAGCGCGGCCAGCGTGGGGCGCTTCTTCAACTGTGGACAGGCGTGCGTGGCCGTGAAGCGCCTGTACGTGTTCGAAGCCGTCGCGGACGAGTTCGTGGACAGGCTGCTCGCGAGGGTCCGCCGGCTCCGGGTGGGCCCCGGACTCGAGGAAGGGGTCCACCTGGGCCCCCTGCACACAGAGCGCCAGCGACAGCGGATCGAACAGCAGGTCCAGGACGCCCTGGACCGCGGCGCGCGGCTCGTGTGTGGAGGCCGCCGGCCCGACGAACCGCGGCTGCGGAGGGGCTTCTTCTACGAGCCCACGGTGCTCGTGGACGCCGACCCGCAGGCCCGGGTGGCGGAGGAGGAGGTGTTCGGCCCCGTCCTGCCCATCTGGCGCGTGGCGGACCTGGACGAGGCCATCCAGCGGGCCAACGCCTCGCGGTACGGGCTGGGGTCGTCCGTGTGGACCCGCAGCCTGGAGCGGGCTTCGGTGGCCGCGGAACGCCTGGAGACGGGCTACACCTGGGTCAACTCCGTGAACCGAATCTACGACGAGCTGCCCTTCGGCGGGACCAAGCAGAGCGGGTTCGGCAAGGAGCACGGGGTGGAAGCGCTAGACTACTACCTGGAGACGAAGTCCGTGGTGGTGCGGGCGCTCGGGGGGGAACGGGGTTGACGCGGGCCGCGGACGTCCCGGAACGGTACAACGTCAGCACGCTGCTGGACCGCAACCTGGAGCGGGGGCTTTCGGACAAGGTCTGCATCCGCTGGCAGGACGAGCAGGTCACCTACGGGGAGCTCTACCGCCGGGTCTGCGGCCTCGGCCGGGCGCTGAGGGAGCTCGGGGTGCGGCGGGAGGAACGGGTGTTGCTGGTGCTGGACGACAGCCCCGCCTTCCCTGTGGCGTTTCTGGGCGCCGTCCGGCTGGGCGCGGTCCCCATCCCCACCAACCCGCTGCTGCGCGCGGACGAGTACGCCTACTTCCTGTGGGACAGCCGCGCCCGGGTTGTGGTGGTCGAGCCTGCCGTACTGCCGGTGGTCCGGGAGGCGCTCGCCTCCGCCCCGGAGCCGGTTCAGGTGGTGGTCTCCCGCGGGAGCGCAGACGGCGCCCTGGGGCTGGACGACCTGGTCACGGCCCACGCGGGAGACCTGCCGCCCGCGGACACCCACCGGGACGACATGGCCTTCTGGCTGTACAGCTCCGGGTCCACGGGCAGGCCCAAGGGCGTGGTGCACCTGCAGCACGACATCCCCTACACGTGCGAGACCTACGCCCGCCACGTCCTGCGGATCTCTCAGGAGGACGTGACCTTTTCCGCGTCCAAGCTGTTCCACGCCTACGGCCTGGGGAACAACCTGAGCTTCCCCTACTGGGCCGGGGCGTCCACGGTCCTCCGCTCCGGGCGCTCGACCCCTGAGGGCGTCCTGGAGACGATCCAGCGGTACCGGCCCACCCTGTTCTTCGCGGTGCCGACCCTGTACAACGCCATCCTGAACTTCCCCGACAGCCGCCGGTACGACCTCTCCAGCGTGCGGCTGTGCGTGTCCGCGGCGGAGGCCCTGCCTGCGGAGATCTTCAACCGGTGGAAGGAGCGGTTCGGGCTGGTGATCCTGGACGGGGTGGGCTCTACAGAGATGCTGCACATCTACTGTTCCAACACCCCGGAGGCGCTGCGGCCGGGTTCGTCGGGGAAGCCGGTACCGGGCTACGAGCTGAAGATCCTCTCGCCCGACACGGGCCAGCCGGTGCGGCCGGGCGAGGTGGGCGACCTGTACGTCCGGGGCGACAGCGAGCTGGCCCTGTACTGGCACCAGCACGAGAAGACCAAACGCAGCTTGCACGGCGGCTGGTTCCACAGCGGCGACCGCTACCGCGTGGACGAGGAGGGCTTCTACTGGTACGAGGGTCGCAGCGACGACATGATCAAGGTGGGCGGGCTGTGGGTGTCGCCCGTGGAGGTCGAGAACACCCTGATCGAGCATCCCGCAGTCCAGGAGGCGGCGGTGGTGGGGGTCCTGGTGGAGGGCCTGACCCGGATTCAAGCCTTCGTGGTCCTCAAGGCCGGCACGAGCCCCACGGACGCTCTGGCCCAGGAGCTGCAGGAGTGGTGCAGGAGCCGCCTGGCGCGGTACAAGTACCCGCACTTCGTCACGTTCACTCAAGACCTTCCCAAGACGGTCACGGGCAAGATCCAGCGGTTCAAGCTGCGGGAGGCGGCCGGCGTGCCGGCCGCGCGAGCGACCTGATCCGCGCCTCGCAGGGGGCCGGGGTCGCTTCCTGCTGCGGTGGGAGTCCAGCGAGGCGGTTGACCGCGCGGTAAGCCGTGGGTGAGGACCGAAGGGAGGTGGTGGAGGTGCGAGGTCGTCTGCTGGCAGGCGCGTGCGCGCTGTTCTTGTCGCTGGGGCTCCTGGCGAGCCTCGGGGGAGCGCAGGCCAGGCCCCTCAAGGTGGCCTTCTTGAGTTCCCTCAGCGGCCCGTTCGCCTTCTGGGGGGTGAACGCGCGGGACGGGATGCGCATGGCGGTCGCGGAGCTCAACGAGGCCGGCGGGGTCCTGGGCCGGCCGGTGGAGTTCGTGGAGCGGGACGACCGGAACAACCCCGCGGAGGCCATCAGCGCCTTCCGGGCCCTGGTGGAGCGGGAAGGCATCGCGGCCGCGGGCGGCGTGATCAGCAGCGACGTGGCGCTGGCGGCGTCCCGGGAGGCGGAGACGCTGCGGGTGCCGCTGTTCCTGACCATGGCGGGCTCCGACGCCATCCTGCGCAAGAGCAGCCGGTACACCTTCCGCACGTGTCTTGCGGCCGCGCCCATGTACGTGCAGGCCATCGCGGCCATGGTCCAGCACGCCCGGCATACCCGCATCGGCCAGATCATCGCGGACTACGCGTGGGGGCACTCCATCCGCCAGGCGGTGGAGCGGTACGTGGCCGG
>BEII01000321.1 GCA_002898935.1 bacterium HR32 | reverse complement strand
GGGGTTGGTGGCGCTGGCGGTGGTGGTGGCCGCAGTGACCACCGCGGGCGGGGGTCCTGTGGGGGCGACCCTGGTGGTGGGCTACGTGGACATGCAGCGAGCCCTCGACGCGCACCCGAAGAAGGCGAGCTCGGAGGAAGCCCTCAACCAGTTCGCCCGGGCCAAGGCGGCGGAGCTCCGACGGGCCGCCCAGGGCAAGTCCACCGCCGAGCAGGCCAACCTCACCCGCCGGACGCAGGAGGAGATCCTGCGCCGGCGCGCGGAGCTGCTGGCCGCGCTGGACAAGGACATCCGCGCCGCGGTGGAGCGCGTGGCGCGCCGGGCGGGGGTCTCGGTGGTCCTGGACCGGACGGTGGTCCTCTACGGAGGCGTGGACCTCACGGATCAGGTGATCCAGGAACTCCGGGGCCGTTAGGCTGTGCGCGGGGGGCGCGGGGAGGACCCGTTGCGAGACGACCAAGCCGCGCGTGGCGGCGCGGTGCGGCTGGTCTCCCTGGTCCTCGCGGCGGTGGCCGCGGGCTGCGGCGGGCCTCGGGCACAGAACGGCGCTTCACCGACTCCCGCAGCCAGCCCCCGGACCTTCCGCGTCGCGGTGGTGGACCTGGAGCGGGTGGCGCGTGAACACCCGCGGGCACAGGAACTGGAGGTGCTGCGCCGTCGGATCCAGCAGACGGAAGCGGCCCTCGCCGTCCCGCTGCCTCCGCCGGTGCTGCCCTCACCCGCGCCGCTGCAGCGCGTGTCCGCCCGCATCCGGGAGGACGCGCAGCGGATGCTTCAGGACCAGGCTCAAGCGCTGCGGGAAACCTACCGGCGGGAGCTGGCGGCCATGCAGCGGCAGGCGCGGGCGGAGCTCGAGGCGTACGGCCGGCAACTGCAGGCCGAGGTGCAGCAGGCGTTGAAGGCGCGACAGGATCAGGTCCAGGAGGAACTGCGCCGGCGCGTGGAGGCAAGGCAGCAGGAGACACAGGCCCGGGTCCGCGCCCACGAGGAGCAGGTGGCGCAGGAGTACCGGCTCCCGCTCCTGAACCTGCGCCTCAAGCTGGAGACGGTGCAGCACGCGGACCGGCAGCAGTACGACCGCCTCCTGCAGGAGTACGAACGGCTGCAGCGGGAGCGGGACGCGAAGATCCAGGCCTTCGCGGACCAGGAGCAGCGGGCGCTGCGGGAGTTCGCCCAGCAGGAGGAGCAACGGGCGCGGGAAGCCCTGGAGGCGTACCGGAAGGAGCTGGAGGCCCAGACCCGCGCACGGCTGCAGGAGCGGGAGGCGGCGGTCCGGGCGCGGCTGGAAGAGGCGGCCCGGGAGCGGGAGCGGCGGTTTCAGCAAGCCATGCGGGCGCGGCAGGAGGAGCTCCAGCGGCAGGCCGCCCGGCAGGCGCAGGAGGCTGCAGAGCGGGTGCGCAGCGAGCTGGAGCGCGTGGCCCGGGCGGCCCAGGAACGCTACCTGCAGGAGGAGCGGGCGCGCCAGGAACAGCTGCGGCAACAGCTCGCGGCCCTGCGCACCCAGCAGGCAGACCTGGAGGCCACCATCCTCGCGGAAGTCCGCGTGGAGGTGGCCCAGGTGGCGCTGGAGCGGGGCCTGGACTTGGTCCTGGTCCGGCACGTGTCCCACCAGAACGCCACGGACATCACGGATGCGGTGTTGAGGAGGCTGCGGGAGAAACGATGAGGAGCCGGTCGGTGGCACTCGTGCTACCCCTCGCGCTGGCGGCCCTGGCCAGCGGCTGCGGCCGCCCGGCGGTGGGTGTGGTGGACACCCAGCGGGTGCTGAACGAGAGCGTGCTCGCCTTGTCCTACCAGAAGCAGCTGAACGACCGCGAGAAGTGGATGGCGGCGGAGCTCTCCCTGGCCGCCCAGCGGCTGGACCGCCGCGCGCTGGAGGAACAGCGGCTCGCGTACCTGCGGGAGCTCCAGCAACTGCGGGCCGAGCTGGAGGAGCGGCTGAACCGCAGGCTGCGGGAGGTGGTGGCGGAGGTGGCGCGACGGGAGCGGGTCCGGGTGGTGGTGGTCAAGAGCGCTGCGGTGCTCGGGGGCCGCGACCTCACCGACCAGGTCCTCGAGCGGCTGCGCTGACGCGATGACCCTGGCCGACCTCGCGCGACACCTTGGCGGGGAGCTCCTGGGCGACCCGGACGCACGGGTCCTGAGGGTGGCACCCCCGGAGGCCGCGGGGCCGGACTCGGTGGTGGTGTGCGGGTCTGCGGAGGCCCTGCGCACGGCTGTGGAGCGCGGCGCGGGCGCGGTGGTGGTCCCGAAGGAGCTGGCGGTGCAGCCTCCCGCCATCCGGGTCGAGGAGCCCCGCAGGGCGCTCGCGGTGCTGTTGGAGCTGCTGGGGCCGCATCGGCACCACCCTTCCGGGATCCACCCCACGGCGCAGGTAGCGCCCACCGCGCGCCTGGGTGCGGGCGTCCGCCTCGGTGCGTTCGCGGTGGTGGAGGACGGTGCGGAGGTGGGTGCCCGCACGGTGCTCTACCCCTTCGCGTACGTGGGGCCAGGGGCGTCCGTGGGGGAGGACTGCGTGCTGTATCCCCACGTGGTGATCGCGGAAGGGACCCGCGTCGGCAACCGGGTGATCCTGCACCCAGGCTGCGTGCTGGGCGCGGACGGGTTCGGGTTCGTGCCGGGCGAACAGGGGCACCAGAAGATCCCGCAGGTGGGTGTGGTAGTGGTGGAGGACGACGTGGAGATCGGAGCGTGCACGACGGTGGACCGGGCCACCCTGGGGGAAACCCGCATCGGCGCGGGGACCAAGATCGACAACCTGGTTCAAGTGGCGCACAACGTCCGGATCGGCCGGCGCTGCCTGATCGCCGCGCAGTGCGGGATCGCAGGAAGCGCGGTGCTGGAGGACGGGGTGGTGCTCGCAGGCCAGGTCGGGGTGGGCGACCACGTGCGGATCGGAGCCGGTGCGGTGGTGCTGGGGCAGAGCGGGGTCACCAAGGACGTGCGCGCCGGGGAGACCGTGTACGGGCACCCCGCGCAGCCGCGGCGGCAAGAGCTCGCCGAGCAGGCGGCCCGCCGCCGGCTGCCAGAGCTCCTGCGGAGGCTACAGGCGCTCGAGCGCGCGGTGGGGACCGGGGGCCGAGGGGACGAAGGGTCTGGAGTGTAGCTCGGCTGCGCATGCGGGCCC
>BEII01000320.1 GCA_002898935.1 bacterium HR32 | reverse complement strand
GTACAGGACGCCTTACGGGAGGTGGAGGAGCGGGTCGGCAGGCGGTTGGGGGACCGCGACCAGCCCCTGCTGGTGTCCGTCCGGTCCGGCGCCAAGTTCAGCATGCCGGGAATGATGGACACCGTGCTGAACCTGGGGCTCAACGACGAGACGGTGGAAGGGCTCGCGCGGATGACGGGGGACCGTCGCTTCGCCTACGACGCCTACCGCAGGTTCCTGCAGATGTTCGGGCGCATCGTGCTGGGGGTTCCGGGGGAGAAGTTCGAGGAGGTGCTGGAAGCGTTCAAGCAGCACGGCGGCCAGCGCCGCCTGGACACCGACCTCACCGCGGAGGAACTTCGGGAGATCGCGGAGCGCTTCCGGGCCATCATCCGGGAGCACGTGGGGCAGGACTTCCCTCAGGACCCGTACGAGCAGCTCCGCAAGGCCATCGGGGCGGTGTTCGACTCGTGGATGGGCAAGCGGGCGGTGGACTACCGCCGCGTGCACCGGATCCCCGACCACCTGGGCACCGCGGTGAACGTGCAGGCCATGGTGTTCGGGAACCTCGGCTGGGATTCCGCCACCGGCGTGGCCTTCACCCGCAACCCTGCTACGGGCGAGCGGCGCATTTACGGTGAGTACCTGCCGAACGCGCAGGGCGAGGACGTGGTGGCCGGGATCCGCACGCCCAAGCCGCTCGCGGAGCTGGAGCGGGAGATGCCGGAGGTGTACCGGCAGTTCGTGGAGGTGGCGGAACGGCTGGAGCGGCACTACCGGGACATGCAGGACGTGGAGTTCACCGTCGAGCGCGGGCGGCTGTGGCTGCTGCAGACCCGGGCGGGCAAGCGCACGGGGGCCGCCGCGGTGCGGATCGCTGTGGACATGGTGCGGGCGGGGCTCATCGACGAACGAACCGCCGTGTTGCGGGTGGAGCCGGAGCTGCTGGCCCAGCTCCTGCACCCCACGGTGGACGAAGAGGCCCGGCAGCACGCGCACCGCAACGGCCAGTACCTGACGAGGGGTCTGCCGGCCTCTCCTGGGGCGGCCAGCGGCCGCGTGGTCCTGGACCCGGACCGCGCGGAGCAGCTGGCCGCGGCCGGCGAGCGGGTGGTCCTGGTGCGCAGCGAGACGGCTCCCGAGGACTTTCACGGCATGGTGGCGGCGGTGGCCATCCTCACCGCTCGGGGCGGGATGACGTCCCACGCCGCGGTGGTGGCCCGCGGCATGGGCAAGCCCTGCGTGGTGGGAGCCGAAGACCTGGTGGTGGACCCACTCGCCCGCACGGTTTCGGCCAACGGCCGGCTCCTGGAAGAGGGGGCGTGGATCACCGTGGACGGGGGCACCGGGGAGGTCTTCGTGGGTGAGCTGCCCACCCGCGAGCCGCAGCTCGCGGGCGAGTTCGCGACCTTCATGGAGTGGGCGGACCGCTTCCGCACGCTCGGGGTGCGGGCCAACGCGGACACCCCCAAGGACGCACGCAAGGCGCGGGAGTTCGGCGCGGAGGGGATCGGGCTGTGCCGCACGGAGCACATGTTCTTCGAGGGCGACCGGATCTACGCCGTGCGGGAGATGATCGTGGCCACGACACCCGAGGAACGACGCGCGGCGCTTGCCAAGATCGAGCCCCTCCAGCGCCAGGACTTCGTGGAGATCTTCCGCGCCATGGACGGGTACCCCGTCACCATCCGGACCCTCGACCCACCCCTGCACGAGTTCCTGCCGCCGGACGAGGAGGCGATCCGACAGACCGCGCAGCGCATCGGGGTGAGTCCGGAGGTCCTGCGGCAGAAGGTGGCGCAGCTGCGGGAGTTCAACCCCATGATGGGGCTGCGCGGGTGCCGGCTCGGCATCCTGTACCCGGAGATCACGGAGATGCAGGCCCGGGCCATCTTTGAGGCCGCCGCCGCCTGCCAGGCGGAGGGGGTGCGGGTGGAGCCGGAGGTGATGATCCCTCTCGTGTCCGACGCCAACGAGCTGCGGCAGCAGGCGGAGGTGGTCCGGAGGGTCGCGGAAGAGGTCCAGCAGCGCACCGACCAGCACATCCACTACAAGGTGGGGACGATGGTCGAGGTTCCGCGGGCGGCGTTGCTGGCCGACCGCGTGGCGGAGGTGGCGGAGTTCTTCAGCTTCGGGACCAACGACCTCACGCAGTTCACCTTCGGCATCAGCCGGGACGACGCAGGCCGCTTCCTGCCCCGCTATCTGGACCTCAAGATCCTGCCCGAGGACCCCTTCCAGGTTCTGGACCCGGAAGGCGTGGGCCAGCTGGTGAAGCTGGGGACGGAACGGGGGCGGAGCACACGGCCCGACCTCACCGTGGGGATCTGCGGGGAGCACGGGGGGGAACCGGCCAGCGTGCGGTTCTGCCACGCTGCCGGGCTGAACTACGTGTCGTGCTCGCCGTACCGGGTTCCCATCGCGCGCCTGGCGGCAGCCCAGGCGGCGCTCGGGGAGGCCGCCCGGGATAAGTAGTGGGTGTCGAGGTCCCCTTCCCCCGGCCGCTTCTAGCGGGTCAGTTCGTCTGCCGGTTGAACCGGTTCGCCGCGCTGGTCCGGGTCGGCGGAGAGCTGTGGACCGTCCACCTGCCGAACTCCGGCCGCATGCAGGAACTTCTGGTGGCTGGCACGCGCGTGCGGGTGCAGCCGGGCCCTTTGGCCCGCACGCGGGGTAAGCTCCTGTTGGCGCTCCACCACGGGCGCTGGGTGGGGCTCGACAGCCACCTGCCGAACCGGCTTTGGGAGCGGGCGATGCGCTGCGGAGGGCTCCCGCCCGTGGTGGGTGTGCGCGGGTGGGAGCGGGAGGTACAGGTGGGGAGTGAACGGCTGGACTTCCGCGTGCGTACGGATCGAGGGGTGTGGTTCGTGGAGGTGAAGTCGTGCAACCGGGTGGAAGGGGGCGTGGCGTTGTTCCCCGACGCGCCGACGCAGCGTGGGGCGCGGCACCTGCTGGCCCTGGCGCGTCGGGCCCGGCGCGGAGGGCGGGCGGCGGTAGTGTGGTTCGTGCAGCGGGACGACGCGACGTGCCTGCACCTGGACCCCAGCGACCCGCTACTCGTGGCAGCGGCCGCTCGCGCACGGCTGGCCGGGGTACGGCTGGTAGCGTACACGTGTACGCTATCTCCGGCTGGAGCGGCGGTGGGCCGGCGTATCCCGGTACGGCTGGGCC
>BEII01000319.1 GCA_002898935.1 bacterium HR32 | reverse complement strand
CGGTGGGCGCGTCGCTTTCGCTCCCTCTGGTGGACGGAGGTCAGCGCCACGCGCGGGTGGAGGCGGCCCGCGCGAACCTAGAGGCTGCCCGGGCGTCCTTGGAACAGACGCGTCTGGAGGCGCGGCGCGACGCGGTGCAGGCGCGCCTGGCGTACCTGTCCGCGGCGGCGCGGGAGCAGGGGGCGCGGCGGGCCGCCGAGGCGGCCGCCGAGGCACTGCGGGTGGCGCGGGGCCGCTACCAAGCAGGGGTGGGCAGCGTGTTGGAGGTGGCGACCGCGCAGACCCAGTTCGCCACCGTGCAGGAGAGCCTGCTGCAGGCTCAGGCTGCGCGGTGGACATCGCTGGCGACCCTGCGGCGGGCCGTAGGTATGCCCGTGCTGACGGAGGTGGCGCGTTGAAGCGGTGGACGGCGCTATTGCTGGCTGCACTCGCGCTCGGGGCGGGCGCGTACACCTACTGGCGCACGAGGCCCACGCGGGCGCAGGAAACCCGCTGGCGCACCGCGGCGGTGCAGCGGGCGGACCTCGTGGTCACCGTGTCCGCGTCCGGCACCGTGCAGCCGGCTTCCCAGGTGGAGGTCAGGTCCCGGGCCACGGGCATCGTGAGGGCGGTCTACGCGCGGGAGGGCGAGACCGTCCGGCAAGGGCAGGTCCTCGCCCTGATCGACGACCCGGACGCGCAGAGCGCGTTGCGGGACGCCCAGGCAGCGCTTCAGGCCGCACAGGCGCGGCTCGCCCAGGCACAGGCGCAGCGCACCGCCCAAGCCGCCCAGGCACGGGCCGCGCTGCAGCAAGCCGAGGCCAACCTGGCGCCGGCCCGGGCGCGTTTGGCGCAGCTTCTGGCGGGCACCAGGCCCGAGGAGGTGGCGCAGGCAGAGCAAGCGCTGCGGTCTGCCGAGGCGGAACTGCGCCTGCGGCAGCAGGACCTGGAGCGCACTCGCCAGCTGTTCCAGCAGGGGTTCGTGGCCCGCCAGCAGCTGGACCAGGCGCAGGCGGCCGCCGAGGCCGCGGAGGCCGCCTACCGCAGCGCGCAGCAGCGGCTTGCGCAGTTCCGCGCGGGCCCCACCGCAGCCCAGGTGGACGAGGCCCGGGCTGCGGTCCGACAGGCAGAAGCCCAAGTGCAGCAGGCGCGGGCGGCGCTGCTGGAGGACCGGGTGCGCGCGCAGGAGGTGGCTGCAGCGCAGGCAGCGGTGGCCCAGCCCCGGGCCAACCTCCACAACGCCCTCGACCGGCTGGCGGAGACCCGCATCCGCGCGCCGGTGTCCGGGACGGTGGCCGTGCGGTCGGTGGAGGTAGGCCAGTCGGTCATCGGCACCGCGCAGGGCGGCACACCGGTGATGACCCTGGCCGTGACCCGTCCGCTGTACGCCTCGGTCCTCGTGGACGAGGTGGACATCGCCCGGTTGCGGGTCGGGATGGCGGCCGCGGTGCGGGCGGACGCCCTTCCGGGTCGTACCTTCCTCGGCTGGGTGGACGCCATCGCGGCGAGCGCTCAGCTGAACAACAACGTGGTCCAGTACAAGGTGACGGTGCGGGTGGACGACCCGGAACAGGCCCTCAAGCTGGGCATGACGGTCGAGGCGGAGTTCGAGGTGGTACGGCGCCCCGGGGTGCTGCTCGTCCCCCGCGGGGCTGTGCGGGGCGCACGGCGCCCCTTGGTCCTGGTGGTGGAGGACGGCCGCCTCGTGCCACGGCCGGTCGTGTTGGGGGAGAGCGACGGGCGCGTGGTGGAGGTGCGTTCGGGGCTGCAGGAGGGGGAGCTGGTGTACCTGGGCGAGGAGGGGTCTCCCGGAGGCCCTGCCCGGACCCGAAACCCGTTCCTGCCGCAGTTCCGGGTCCGCTCGCCAGCACCGGGAGGGCGGTGATGTTGCTCGAGCTGCGGCAGGTGTGGAAGGTCTACCGCATGGACGGGGTGGAGGTCCAGGCCCTGCGCGGGGTGGACCTCGGCGTAGAGGCGGGCGAGTTCGTGGCCATCATGGGTCCCTCGGGTTCGGGGAAGTCCACGTGCATGAATCTGCTCGGGCTCCTGGACCGCCCCACCTCCGGGCAGTACGTCTTCGAGGGCCGGGACACGGCAGCCCTCAGTGAGGTGGAGCGCGCGCGGCTGCGCAACCGGCGCATCGGGTTCGTGTTCCAGTCGTTCAACCTGCTGCCCAGGACCACCGCCCTGGACAACGTGGCGTTGCCGCTGCTGTACGGCGGCGTCCGGGACCGAGCGCGGGCGGTGCAAGCCCTGCAGGCTGTGGGGCTGGGCGACCGGATGCACCACCTGCCCAACCAGCTCTCCGGCGGGCAGCAACAGCGCGTGGCCATCGCGCGCGCTCTCGTCATGCGGCCGGCCCTGGTGCTGGCGGACGAGCCCACGGGCAACCTGGACACCCAGACCAGCCTTGAGGTCATGGCCCTCCTGCAGCGGTTGAATCGCGACGGCGTGACCGTGGTCCTCGTCACCCACGACCCGGAGGTAGCGAGCTTCAGTCGGCGCGTGGTGCAGTTCCGGGACGGACGGATCGTGGGCGACCGCCCGAACCGGCCGCGCCTGGCGGAGGGGTCGGCGTGAGCCTGTGGGCGAGCGTGCGGGTGGCCCTGCGGGCGTTGGCCGGGAACCCCCTGCGATCCCTGCTCACCACCTTGGGGGTCGTGATCGGCGTGGCGGCCGTGGTGACCACGGTGAGCATCGGGGCGGGAGCCCGGCGCAGCGTGGAGGACCAGCTCACGAGCCTCGGGACCAACCTGCTCACCGTACTTCCCGGCCGCGTGGAACTACCCGGCCGCGTCGGTCAAGGTCTCGGCAGCGCCCAGACCCTCACCTGGGACGACGCCCTGGCCATCCAACAGTCGCTGCCCGACGTGGAGGCGGTGAGCGCGGAGTTCAGCCGGCCCGCGCAGGTGGTGGCGGGTGCGTACAACGACACCACCAACGTGAGCGGGGTGACGCCCTCGTTCCCCCAGGTGCGGAACTGGCAGCCGTCTGAGGGCGCGTTCTTCACCGACCACGACATGCGGACTCGGGCCCGGGTGGCGGTGATCGGCCAGACGGTCCGGGAGGCCCTGTTCCCAGACCAGGATCCGGTCGGCCAGACCCTCCGCATCCACCGTGCTCTGTTCACCGTCATCGGGGTCATGGAGCGCAAGGGGTCCACAGGAGA
>BEII01000318.1 GCA_002898935.1 bacterium HR32 | reverse complement strand
TGAACCCGTACCGGGCGAAGGGCTCGAACTGCTCGAACACCTTGTCCACCACGTGCTTCGGGACACCCCGCTCCAGAGCACCCCGCTCGAACTTCTCCCGCTGCGCGAGTAGCTTGTCCTTGACCTTCTTGCGGATGGCGTAGCAGAGCACGTCGGCCTCGGCCAGGGTGTAGCCCGCCATGGCCTGGGCCACGGTCATGATGTCCTCCTGGTACACCATGACCCCGTAGGTCTCGCGCAGCACCGGCTCGAGGCTCTCGTGCAGGTAGGTGACCGGTTCCAGGCCGTGCTTGCGGCGGATGTAGGCGGGGATGTTGGCCATGGGCCCGGGCCGGAACAGGGCGACCATGGCCATGATGTCCTGGATGCTAGACGGCCTCAGTTCTTGCAGGTACCGGCGCATGCCCGCGGACTCCAGCTGGAACACGCCGGTGGTCTCCCCCCGGCCCAGGAGGGCGTAGGTCCTTTGGTCGTCCAGGGGGATCTGCTGCAGGTCGATGCGCTGGCCGCGCTTGCGCTCCACGATCTTCAGGGCGGAGTCCAGGATGGTGAGGTTGGTGAGGCCCAGGAAGTCGAACTTCACCAGGCCGATGGCGGCCACGCTGTCCATGTCGTACTGGGTCATGACCACGTCGTCCTTGCCCCGGGTGAGGGGGACCAGGTCGGTGAGGGGGTCCCGGGAGATGATGACGCCGGCCGCGTGGGTGCTGGCGTTGCGGGCCACCCCCTCCAGCTTGCGGGCCAGCTCCAGCAGGCGTCCCACCCGCGGGTCCTCCTCCGCCTGCTGCCGCAACTCCGCGTCCTGCTCCAGCGCCTGGTCCAGAGTACTGGTGGGCGGGATGCGCTTGGCGATCCGGTCCACCTCCCCGTAGCTCATGCCCAGCACCCGGCCCACGTCCCGCACGGCCTGGCGGGCCTTCATGGTGCCGAAGGTGATGATCTGGGCCACCCGGTCGTGCCCGTACTTGTCCATCACGTACCGGATGACCTCGTCCCGCCGGGTGTCCATGAAGTCCACGTCGATGTCCGGCAGGGTGTAGCGCTCCAGGTTGAGGAAGCGGTCGAAGGGCAGGCGGTAGGCGATGGGGTCCACGTCCGTGACCCCGCAGGCGTACAGGACCAGAGACCCCGCCGCGGAACCGCGCACGGTGGTGAGGATCCCGCGGGAGCGGGCGAAGTTCACGAAGTCCTGCACGATGAGGAAGTACGGGGCGTAGCCCATCTGCTCGATGACGCCGAGCTCGTAGTCCAGGCGCTCCTGCAGCTCCGGGGTGATGCGCCCGAACTTCCGGCGCAGGCCCTCCTCGCACAGGTGGCGGAGGTAGGCCTGAGGGGTGAAGCCCTCGGGCACGGGGAAGTCCGGGAGCCTGGGCCGGTCGAGCTCGATGTGCGCCCTGCAGCGCTGCGCGATCTCCACGGTGTTCCGGATGGCCTCGGGGAACTCGCCGAACAGCGCGGACATCTCCTCCGCGCTCTTCAGGTAGAAGTGCGGGACGTCGCCCATGCGGGGGCGGTCGGGGTCGTGCACCGTCTTGTTCATCTGCACGCACATGAGGACGTCCTGCGCCTGGGCGTCCTCGGGCACCACGTAGTGCACGTCGTTGGTGGCCACGAGCGGGAGGTGCAGGTCGCGGGCGATGCGCACGAGCTCGGGGATCAGGGTGCGCTGCTCGGGCAGGCCCTGGTCCTGCAGCTCGACGAAGAACTCCCCGGGCTCGAACAGGTCGCGGAGCGCTGCGGCCACCTCCCGGGCGCCCTTGAGGTCTCCCCGCAGGATGCGCTGGCACAGCTCGCTGTTCATGCAGCCCGATAGCCCGACGAGGCCCTTGCTGTGGGCGGCGAGCAGCTCCTTGTCAATCCGCGGCCGGTAGTAGAAGCCCTCCAGGTGCGCCTTGGTGGCGAGGCGGACCAGGTTGCGGTAGCCCTCCTCGTCGCGGCTCAAGAGGGTGAGGTGGTAGCTGGTGGCGTCCAGTTTCGGGTCGCGGTCGGTGTGCCGGCGGGCGGCCTGGTAGGCCTCCATGCCGAGGATCGGGTGAATCCCTAGGGACGTGGCCTCGCGGTAGAACTCGATGGCGCCGTAGAGCGCGCCGTGGTCTGTGATGGCCACGGCCCGCATCCCGAGGGAGGCCGCCCGCTCCAGCAGGGTCCGTATCCGGCTGTGGCCGTCCAGCAGGGAGTACTCGGTGTGCACGTGCAGGTGGACGAACTCCGACATGTTGGGCCCCAGACCAGGAAGACTACCACATATTGTAGGGCAGCAGGCCACGCCGTCACGCCTCGGCTCGGCCCGGCGCAGGCGCTTGGGCTGCGTCCCCGGGCGCCAGGCTCGCCCTACTTCCCCCGGCCTCCGCCTTACGCCTCCGCGACCGCCTCGGCTTCCCGGACGGAGGCCTCCAGCACGTCGAGCGCCTCTTCCAGCTCCTCGTCGCGGATCACGAAGGGGACCAGCACTCGGATCACGTTGCCGTACACCCCTGCGCGCAGGGCCAGGACCCCCCGCTCCATGGCCCGCCGCAGGGCGAACTGCGTGTGGGAAGGGGCCGGGGTCTTCTGGTGGCGGTCCGACACGAGCTCCAGGGCCACCATGGCCCCGAGTCCGCGGACTTCGCCCACGAGGGCGCAGGTGTCCGCAAGCGACCGGAACCGCTCGCGCAGCCGGACGCCCAGCCGCGCCGCGCGCTCCACGAGCCGCTCCTCTTCGAACACGTCGAACACCGCGAGGGCCGCGGCGCAGCTCAGGGGGTTGCCGACGTAGGTGCCGCCGATCCCCGCCTCCTGGACCGCGTCCACGACCTCCGCGCGGCCCACCACCGCCGACAGCGGCAGGCCCGCGGCCAGGGACTTGCCCACGACCAGCAGGTCAGGTTCTACGCCGACGTGCTCTACCGCCCACATGCGGCCGGTCCGGCCCATGCCGGTCTGCACCTCGTCGGCGACCAGGAGGATGCCGTGCCGGTCGCACACCTGACGCAAGCGCGGCAGGAAGGTGGGAGGCGGGACCACGAACCCACCCTCGCCCAGCACCGGCTCCACCACCACCGCGGCCACCCGCTCGGGCTCCACGTAGAGCGCGAACAGGTCCTCCAGCTTGCGCAGGCAGTACCCCACGGTCTCCTCGTCGGTGGGGAACGGGCTCCGGTACGGGTAGGGGTACGGG
>BEII01000317.1 GCA_002898935.1 bacterium HR32 | reverse complement strand
GGACCGAGCACGGTCCCAGCGCGCTGACGTCGCCGAAGCGCTTGGTGATACCCTCCACGACCATCTTCGCGGTCATCCCGCGCCTCCGGAGCTCGCCCTCAGCTGCTCCGCCATCCAGTCCGCCACCAGGGGCCGGTACTTGTAGGGGATGTTGTTGCACACGTGGTTGCCCTCGGGGTACAGCACGAACTCCCCCCGGGGCGCCTCCCGCGCTACCCGCTCCGCGTCCTGCCAGGGGAACAGGGCGTCCTGCTGCCCGAACACCACCAGCAGCGGCTGCTGCAGCCTCGGCAGCACCGGCCCCAGGTCCAGCTCCAGGGCCCGACGCCGTGCCTCCGAGTCGTCAGCGGCGCCCGCGTGGTACCGGAACGTCTCCCTCGTCAGGACCGGCAGCCGTTCCCACGCGGCCCCGAAGTTGTAGGGCCCTCCGATGACGGCCACCGCCCGGATCCGCGGCTCAAACGCCGCGGCCCGGGGCGCATAGTACCCGCCCAGACTGACCCCCACCGCCCCCACCCGGTCCAGGTCCAGGTCGAAGTTTGCCGACAGGTGATCCAGCACCGCCCGCACCGCCGCCTCGTAGTCGGGCCGGATGTGGGTGTAAAAACCCGTCTCTCCCTGGCCGGGGCCGTCCACGGATACCGTGGCCATCCCCCGCACCAGGAAGGTGTTCTCCCAGTGGAAGAACTCCTCTTTGGTGGAGTCCAGGCCCGGGATCAGCAGCACCACGGGCGGCCGCTGGCGGTCCTGGGGCCTGCGCAGGTTCGCGAACAGCATCGTGTCCTCGAAGGGGATCTCCAGACGGCGCGCCGTAGGATCCAGGTGCCTGTGGGCCGCCCGGAGGGCCTCCACGGACCGCACCGTGGTCTCCCGGTACCGCTGAGGATCCACCGTCCACACGAACTTCGCGAAGTGGTAGCACAGGGCCGCTCGCACCCACGCCTCGCCCGCGGTGATCCGCCGTCCCCGGGCCTCCGCCTCTCGGGCCAGCTCCGCGTGCACGTCTCCGGTCCGCACCCACGTGTCCAGCCAGTCCTCCCAGCGCGTGATGGAAGCGGTCGCGCGGACGAAGTCGTTGTAGTCCACCCCCTGGGCGATCATCCGTGGGGCCCAGTTCTGCACCACCGCCTGGACCCTCATGTCCCCCCGCCCGCTCACGTCCGCACCTCCAGGCCCAGGGCCCGGATCGCGTTGTCCCGCAAGACCCTGGCTTCCGCCTCCTCCCCCAGCTCCGCCCGGCGGACGAACTCCACAGGCTGCGCCAGTCCCATGTCGAAGGGGGAGTCGGACCCCAACACCACCTGCTCCGGGCCCACCCACTCCACCAGCTGCCGCAGCAGGACGGGGTCGTGGGTGACGGTGTCGTAGTAGAAGCGGCGCAGGCACACCTCCACGTCCTCCCGCAGTCTGGCCCGCGCCTGGGGTTGGAAGGTGTGGGCGTGGCGCAACCGGCCCCGCAGGGCCGGCAGAGCACCACCCCCGTGGGCCAGGATGACCACCAGCCGCGGGTGACGCTCCAGCACCCCGCTCATCACCAGGTGTGCGGCGGTCATGGCGGTCTCCACGGGGTTGCCGACCGTATTCCACAGGTAGTACTCCTGCAGATCCGGGATCCCGAGCCCTCGGGTGGTGGGGTGCACGAACACGCCAAGTTTCAAGGCCTCTGCAGCCTCCCATACGGGCTCGAACGCGTCCTCCCCCAACAACCGGCCCCCGACCCTGGCGGTGACCTCCACACCCACCAGCCCCGGCCGGCGCCGCACGTCCTCCAGCAACCGCGCGGCCTCCTCCGGAGCCTGGAGAGGGGCCGCCCCAAACGCCCACACCCGGCCCGGGCGGCGCGCACACACCCGGGACATGCCCTCGTTCCACGCCTCGCAGACCTCCCGGGCCAGCCCCACGTCCTGCTCCTCGTACGGCAGCATCGAAACCCAGGGCGAAAGGATCGCGGCGTCCACGCCCACGCGGTCGAGCTCCTCCAGCGCGGCCTCAGGGTCCGCCAGCGCCCCCACCGCGGACAGCACCCGCTGCCCGCGCCACTCCACGACGGTGCGGTCGCCCTGCCGGACCCGCCGCGCCCGCCAGTCCCCTTCGCCCACCAGCTCGGGGACGACGACGTGGCAGTGGACGTCGACTGCGTTCACCGGGGAGCCGCCACCCCCTCGGTGCCAGGCTTCAACCCCACAACGGTGTCCGCCAGCACCTCGCCGTGCCGAATGCCCAGGGTTTTGATCCACCGCTGCTGCCCGAGGGTGAGGGCCACGAAGAAGCCCAGCTCCACGATCTCCGGAATGGTGAAGTGCTCATAGAGCTTCGCCCACAGCGCGTCGTCCGCGATCTCCGCGTTCCACACGATGGCGCTTGTGTACCGCAACGCCACCTTCTCCCGCTCGGTGAAATGTTCGGACTCCTCGAAGTGCAACAGTTCTTCGTACTTCTCCTCGGTCAGGCCCTTCCGTCCAGCCTGGACGGATCGCTGGACCCCTCAGTACTCGCACTCGATGGACTTCGACACGTACACGCGACACAGCTCCTTGATCGAGTGGTCCAGCACCCCCTGCCGGAAGGTGAGCTCCCAAGCCTGGCTGAAGGCCCGGATGACGTTGGGGTTGTGGGCCCGGATGGCCTGGCTCTCCGGCCTCGGGGTGCCCTCCCGCCGGGCCCGCTCCAGATACCCCAGAATCTCCGGGTCCGTTACGGTGTCCGGGTCTACGTACGGAATCCTCGGCATCCTCCCACCTCCCGCTATCCCACGCGGCGCAAGCCCCGTGGGTACCCGTGCACAGGTTCCGCGCCGTCCTCCATGAGCACCACCAGCTCCCCGGTCTGCACGCCTGCTCGGGCGTCCGGCGTCACCACGTTGGGCTGAATCACCAGGGCCATGCCGGGCCGCAGGATCAGCTCCGCGTCCTGCGGGTTCTCGAATCCCTCAGGCCCCAGCACGGGCGGCAGGTAGCCGCCTCCGTACCCGTGCACGAGGTCGTCGTACACCGTGAACCCTGCCCGTTGGATCCCCTCCAGCACCCGCAGGAGCTCCCCCGCGCGGATCCCCGGCCGCAGGACGCCCAGCGCGTGCTCAAACGCCTCCTCCGCCACCCGGTGCAGCTCCTGAAACAGAGCCGTTGGCTCTGCCCCCACCACAAACGTACGCAGGAGCTG
>BEII01000316.1 GCA_002898935.1 bacterium HR32 | reverse complement strand
CCGTGCTTACCCACCGCGTCGCCCAGCGGGTCTACGAAGAGGTCCGGGGCGTGCGGGAGTGCTACATCTGGCTGTGCAGCCAGATCGGGGAGCCCATCGACCGCCCCAAGGTGGCCGCGGCGCAGGTGATCCTGGACCGCGGTGCCCGCCGCAGCCGCGTGCTCCGGCAGGTGCGGGAAGTGCTGGACCGCGAGCTCGGGGACGTGCGGACGCTCATTCAGGACCTCGCCGCGGGCAAGTACTCGGTGGTGTGAACGCCCTCGGGGTCGCCCGCCCCGCGCCCTGGCTGAGGGCCGCGGCGGCGTGCGCCGCGGCCCTCAGTCTGGTCGCCTGCCAGCCGGCCTTCCGCCGCGTCCCCAAGCCCGAGCCCGTGGCCTCCCTGGCGGTCGGGGAGGTGCGCAGGGCCAGCGACCACGTGGCCACGAGCAACGCCACCTGGTCGCCGGATGGCCGCTGGCTCGCCTACGGGACCGACCGGGGCGTGGTGGCCACCGACTTGCGGGGCGAGGAACGCCGGCTTGCCGACCTACCCCACGCCACCGCGGTGGCGTGGTCCCCTGCTGGCGCCTGGCTCGCGGTGCTCAGCGGAGGCCGGCTGTGGAGGCTTTCCGCTTCGGGAGGCAGGCCCCAGCCGGTGCCGCTTCCGGGTGTGGTGCGCGCGGTGCGCTGGAGCCCTGCGGGCGACCGCCTCGCGGCGCTGGTGGAGGAACGCGGCAGTTCCCTGTGGCTGGTGTCCGCACAGGGAAACCTGCGACGCCGGGTGTTCGCAGCGCCGGAAGACAGCGCGCTCGTAGACCCGGCATGGTATCCCGACGGCCTGTACGTGTTCGTGCGGGCCGAGGACCGCTCAGGCCGCACGAGCGGACAGTGGCGCGTGCGCGTGGCGGGCCCGGACCGGCAGGTGGTCCCTGTGCCCTTCCCCCGCATCCTGGAAGCACACCTGGCACCTCACGGCCGCGCGGTGGCCTACCTCCTGGAGGGACCGGAGGAGGCCACGGTGCAGGTACAAGAGCTCGGCCACCGCCCCCGGCCTCCCCTGGCCCGAGCGGAGCGGCTCTCGGGCCTGGCCTGGTCTCCCCAGGGCGATAAGCTGAGCTACGCGGAGGTACACGGCGGCGAGCGCGCAGTCCTCTGGGTGGTGGACGCGGACGGCGGCAGGCGGCTGCGGGTGGCAGACTACACTTTGGAGTTCCCGGACCCTGGGGCCGGGGTGGGTACGGAGTGGTCCCCGGACGGCCGGGCGCTGGCCTTCGGCGCGAGCTTCCTGCACCGTGCGGGGCCGGTGTGGGTCGCGCGGCTCGTGCGGCGCTGAGGTGGGCCCTCGCAGCGTGGTAAACTGGCCCCAGGTCAAAAGTCGCTTACGTCCCGCGGAGTCCGTGTCGCTGGAGTACTGGACGTCCCGCGCCCGTGGAGCTGTTGGGCGCACCCGGCGAGGAGGGAGCGCACATGCCGATCTACGAGTACCGATGCACCCGGTGCGACCACCGGTTCGAGCGGCTGCAGCCAGTGGGCAGCCCTCCGGAGGCTTGCCCTCGGTGCGGCGGTGCCACACGTCGGCTGTTGGGGTCCGTGGGCCTGGTGTTCCGGGGTTCAGGCTTCTACACCACCGACTACCGCCGGTCCGGAGACGGAGCCTCCCGGTCGGAGGGCGACCGCACCGAGTCCAAGGCCGAACCCAAGAAGGAGTCCAAACCCGCCTCCGCCTGACGGGGTGCCCGAAGTGAGGCGCAAGCCGCGGCCCGGGCTAGCCTGGGGCTTCGCGGCCGCGCTGGTCGTCCTGTCCCCCAGTTCGGCGTGGGCCGTTCAGGTGGGGCTACAGGCCCGGGTCGGCTGGGACGGTTGGGTAAAGTACGGGACGTGGAATCCCGTGGTCGTAGACGTGTCCGCGGCCGAGGAGTTCCAGGGCTGGCTCGAGGTGGAGGTCACCCAGGAGTTCGGCACACAGCGGGTGCAGCTGCGCGCACCCCTCCAGTTGCCCGCAGGAGGGCGTCGCAGGTGGCAGTTCGCGGCCTGGCTCTCAGACGCCCGGAGGCCCGTGAGGGTGCGCGCGGTGGACCCAGCCGGCCGGGTGGTCGGCGAGACTGAGGTGGGGCTGTCCCCGGAGCGCGCCGCGGCCAGCTTGGTGGGCTACCTGGGCGACGAGCCTCCGGTCCCTCCGCGGCAGGCCGAAGGCGGAGGGAGTCGCGTGGTGGCGCGGCTCTCCGAGGAGGACCTGCCGCACCGCCCCAGCGCGTACGCCTCGTTGGACCTGCTGGTCCTCGAGCGCCTCGACCCGACGAGGGTGAACGCGGACCAGCGGGATGCTCTGGAGACCTGGGTGCTGCACGGCGGTCGGGTGGTGGCCTCCGGGCCGCTGGATCCTGAGGCCTTCCCGTGGATGCGCCTAGGCCGAGAGGCTACAGCCGCCGTCCCCGCCACAGACCTCGTGTCGGTGCGCGCGGACGCTGTGCAGCGCTTGGTCCCGGAACCGGGAAGGCGGCCCGTGCTGGAACGCGGCCGCATTGTGGCAGTGGTGGGTGCCCACGGGCTTGGGCAGGTGGTGCGTTGGGTCGTGCCCGCGGCGAGGGTTCCACCGACCTCGCCCCTGTGGCTGCTGGTCCTGCCGCGCCCGCAGCCACAGCAGGGGCCGCCCGAGCCGCAACCGCGCGCCAAGGCACCCCTTGGCACCGCGGCAGCTTGGCTGGGTGCTTATGCGCTCCTGTGGTTCTTGGCCACGAGCTTCGCGGACGGCCGGCTGTCCCGGTGGCTCGTGGCGGCGCCGGTCCTCTTGGTCGCGGCGGCGGGCATACCGGCGGTGGCGGACCAGGTTCGCCAGGCCGCGACCGTCCTGGACGTGCGCGGCGGACGGGTGGTGGTGGACGGCCGCGGCTGGGCCCGTGGGTGGGGGTTTGCGGTCGCACCCTACCGCGGTCCGTACACGTACACGCTGCCGGCTGCTTCGGCCGTCTGGGTCTCCGGGCAGTTCGAGGAGGCTACGGTCACCTTCCAGCCAGACCGCACCGTCCTGCGGGTCTGGCAGGAAGCGGGCGCCCGGCTGCGGGTGTCCTGGGAGCGGGTGGAGCGCTTGGACCCTGCCCCTACGGTTCGGTGGGAGCAGGAGGCGGTTTTGGTGCGGGACGCGGGGGTTCGGGCCGAGGGCCTGGTGGTGTTCCGAGGCCGTGTGAGCAACTTGGAGCCAGCCGGCGCGGAGCT
>BEII01000315.1 GCA_002898935.1 bacterium HR32 | reverse complement strand
CAGCACGTGCACCACGAACGTCTCAAAGCCCGCGTGCCGCAGCCTCTGGACGAAGCCCTCCACCCCCCGAGGGTCCAGCAGGTCCCCGATGGCCACCGCCACACCCCGCCGGTGGGGCGCGTACGCCCGCGCGGCCGCCTCAAGGTCTGTGCCGCCCTGGGCCTGCTCCGACTCCAGGAACTGGAACAGGTGGCGGGCGTGCGCGCGGCCGCGGCGCGGCGGCAGGGCCCGCACCCGGCCGCCGCGCAGGATCGCGCAACCTACACGGTCGCCGCCCGCCAGGGCCACGTAGCCGAGGGCTGCCGCCAGCCGCTTCGCGTACTCCAACTTGGGCGGGTTCCCGAACCCCATGGAGCCGCTCGCGTCCACCAGCAGGTGCACGTCGGCCTCCTCGTCCTCCTGGAAGAGCTTCACAAACAGCCGGTCCAGGCGGGAGTAGATGTTCCAGTCCACGTAGCGCCAGTCGTCGCCCACCTGGTAAGCGCGGTGGTCGGCGAACTCCACCCCGCGGCCCAGGGTACGGCTGCGCCGCTCGCCCACCGCGCCGCGAATGCGCCGGCGTGCCGACAGCCGCAGCCGCTCGAGCCGTTCCAGGAAGGCGGGTTCCAGCAGCACGGCTAGCCGGAGCCCGACGCGCGTGGGGCGGGCACCAGCTCCGGCGTCTCCTCCAGGACCCCCCGCACCACGTCGTCCGGGTCCACACCCTCCGCTTCCGCCTCGAAGTTCAGCAGGATGCGGTGCCGCAGGGCGGGGAGCGCCACCGCCCGCACGTCCTCCGCGCTCACGTGCGCCCGGCAGTGCACGAGCGCCCGGACCTTGGCCGCGAGCAAGAGGGCCTGCGCCCCCCGCGGGCTCGCGCCGTACCGCACCCACCGCTGGGCCACGCGCGCGGCGTGCGGCCCGCCAGGGTGCGTGGCCTCCACCAGCCGGGCCACGTAGGCCCGCACGTGCGGCGCTGCCACCACCTCCCGGGCCAGGGCCTGCATGGCCAGCACCGTCTGCGCGTCCACAGCGGGCTCTGCCTCAGGCACCTGGGCACCCGTGGTACGGTCCAAGATCTCGACCACGGACTGCGCGTCAGGGTAGGGGACGCGCAGTTTGAACAGGAACCGGTCCAGCTGGGCTTCCGGCAGCGGGTAGGTGCCCTCCATCTCGATGGGGTTCTGGGTGGCGAGCACGAAGAAGGGCCGATCCAGCGGGTAGGACACCCCGGCCACGGTCACCGCGTACTCCTGCATGGCCTCCAGCAGGGCGGACTGGGTCTTGGGCGTGGCGCGGTTGATCTCGTCGGCGAGCACGATCTGGGAGAAGATGGGTCCGCGCTGGAAGGCGAACGTCCGCCGACCCACCTCGTCCTGCACCAGCACGTTCGTCCCCACCACGTCCGCGGGCATCAGGTCGGGTGTGAACTGGATCCGGGAGAAGCGCAGATCCAGCGCCCGCGCCAGCGCCTTCACGAGGAGGGTCTTGCCGACCCCGGGTACGCCCTCCAGGAGGACATGCCCGCCCGCTAGGACCGCGAGCAGGACGCCTTCCACCACGTCCTGGTGGCCCACCACCACCCGGCCCACCTGGGAGCGGATCGCGCGGTAGCGGTCCTGGAACTCCGCGACGTCCACGGCGTCACGGGCTCCCGAGGCCCAAGAAGTACCGGCGCACCCAGTCTCGGTAGCGGGCAGGCACGCGGTCCCGCACCAGGGCTTCGTCCACCTGCCGCACCACCCGCACGGGCACACGCGCCAGGGGCGTCTGCGGCCGCGTCGTCGCGGCCGGCGCCACCACCTGCGTGGTGTACACCCGACCTTCTCCCACCTGGCCCCGCAGCACCTCGGGCCTGCGCTGGCCCGGAAGCCTCGGGCTTGGGGGCCCCAGCTGGTCGCGCACGCTTCCGGAGCCGGGCTGGAGCCCCTGGTCCGGCCCGAGCCAAGCCTGCGCCTCGGGGTCCTCCCGGACCCCGGAAGAGGACCGCGTGGTGTCGCGCGGCCCCGTCGGGTACGTGTGCGGCCGCTCCACCGCTGCCTCAGGGTCTGTCCCGGTCCGCAGCGCGGTGGCGATGTGCGCGCTCGAAGCCTCCGCCTCCCGCTGCTGCGCTGCGAGGGCACCCTCTGCCTCTAGCATCCGCTGCAGCTCCCGCAGGGCTTCCTCGGCCTGCCGCACAGCCTCCCTGGCGCCGGCGGCGTCCCCGGACCCCACGCGCCGTGCGGCCTCCTGAAGGGCCCGCCGGGCTGGTGCGTCAGAGCGTAACGGTGCGGTGGTGTCGAGGGTCCGCAGCGCGCGGCGGATGGCCTCCGCCCGCTGCGGCGACAGCTCCGCCTCTTCGACCGCCGAAGCGATCCTGCGCAACTCACGGTCCACCGTCCCCACCCACGGCCGCAACGCCGGAGGGCCGAGCCCGTCGGCGAGGCCAGCCCGCTCCAGCGCGGACCGGAACGGACGGCGCTCGGCCTCGATCCCCTGCTGCACGGCCGCGAGATCCCGCAGGGCACCGGCTGCGCTGGCCCGCGGCCCGGCGAGGCGTTGGCCGGCCGCGGCCAACGCCTGCGCGGTGCGCTCGGCTTCCAGGAGGCCCCGCGCCCGCGACCGCTCTTCCCAGGCCTGCCCGACCGCCTCCAGCCGCCGCCCTTCCCGCCGCACCACCTCGGCCACCCGGCGCGCGGGAGTCCCGGGCAGCGTGACCCCGCTCAGCAGTACCTCCCACAGCACCGACGCGAGCGCCAGCGCCGCCACCGCCCGCAACCGAGGCCGACCTATGGCCACGGCTTCCTTCACGCGCACCCGCGCAGCCGTAGATTCCACGTCCCGCAGGAAGTGGTCCACCAGTGCGCCCGTAGCCTGGCCGCGGACCACGGCGAGCCAGGTGGCCAGCCGATCCTCCAGGCCACAGGCGCGGTCCAGCGACGAAGCCGCCTCGTCCCACGGCGGACGGCGCACGAGCGCGGAAACCAGGAGGAGGGCGAGGAAAGCCAGAAGCCCGCCGGAGAGCACCCACTCCGCCCGCACGCCGTACGGGAAGACCGAGGTCCCGAGCTGCGCCGCCAGCCCGAGTGCGAGCGCCACGGCCGCTGCGCGCTCGGCGTCGCGCAAAGCCCGCTGCCAGCGCATCCGCCTGCGGCCTGCCCTGAGAAGGCGGCCGGGTGGCGTGCTCAGCGCGGCTGGCGCGACCTGGCCACGTGCCGCTGGACCAGCCACAGCCCCACCA
>BEII01000314.1 GCA_002898935.1 bacterium HR32 | reverse complement strand
TTCACCCGGCAGACGTGTCCCGGCTCCCCCTGCCGGTCGCAGAACTCCGGGCCGCGGTCGATGTGGATCTCGCTGTCCGGGCCACACGGGCCCACCTCCGCCATCTCCCAGAAGTTCTCCTTGCGGCCGAAGAACAGCAGGTGGCCGGGATCGAACCCAGGTTGGGCCAGCCAGATCTCCGCGGCCTCGTCGTCCCGGGGGATCTCGCCCAGCTCGTCCTCGAAGCAGGTGGCCCACAGGCGCTCCGGCGGCAGGCCCCACACCCGGGTCAGCAGCTCCCACGCCCACGCGATGGCCTCCCGCTTGTAGTAGTCGCCGAAGGACCAGTTGCCGAGCATCTCGAAGAAGGTGTGGTGGTAGCCGTCCCGCCCTACGTCCTCCAGGTCGTTGTGCTTGCCGGCCACCCGCATGCACTTCTGGACGTCCACGGCCCGCTTGTACGGCCGGGTGCCCACGCCCAGGAACACGTCTTTGAACTGGACCATGCCGGAGTTCGTGAACAGCAACGTGGGGTCTTGGGGGACCAGGGACATGCTGGGCACGCGGACGTGCCCCCGTTCTTCAAAGAAGCGCAGGAACGTCTCCCGGACCTCCGCCGCCTTGCGCACCGCCGACCCTCCTCGCGCCCGCCGCCCCGGGCACAGACGATTATAGCCGGGCCCGAGGCGCGCCCACCGGGCGGCGGCCTGCCAACAGGCGCCGCACGCGGTCCCACCAACCCACAGGCTGTGCCACCGCGGCCAGGGCCCGCTCCTGCTCGGGGTCTGGCTCGGCGCCCACCCGCAGGACCTCCTCCGGGCCCCACACGTACGCGCGGGCGCGCGTCGCCGCCGCCTCCTCCACTTCCTCCAAGCTGGCAACGCCCGCGGTCTCGAACTGCTCCACGTGCAGGCCCTCGCGGGGCACGACCCGCACCGTCTTGCCCGTCTGCTCCCCCAACCGCCGCAGCCACGCCCCGTCCCGCACCAGCTCCGCGTGCACCAGGGGGTGGACGCGGGCCACCAGCACGGGCTGGGCCTGGGAGGCGGCCAGCCGGCGCAGCTCCCGGCGGATCCGGTTCGCCATGGTCTCCGCGGACAGCACCCGGCCGCGGCCCTCGCAGTACGGGCAGGGCATGCGCAGGACCTCCTCCAGGTCCTGGTGGACCCGCTTGCGGGTGATCTCCACGAGGCCGAGCTGCGTCAGGTCGATCACGTGGGTCTTGGAGCGGTCGTGCCGGACCGCCTCCTGGAGCGCCCGGAGCACCTGCTGCCGGTGCCGCTCGTTGTCCATGTCGATGAAGTCCACGAGCACGATGCCACCGATGTCCCGCAGCCGGATCTGGCGTACCACCTCCTGGACTGCTTCCAGGTTCGTGTGGAGGATGGTGGTGGCCAGGTCCCGCTCCCCCACGTACCGGCCCGTGTTCACGTCGATCACCGTCAGGGCCTCCGTCCGATCCACCACCAGGGTGCCCCCGGACGGCAGCCACACCTTGCGCCGCAACGCGATCTCGATCTCCCGCTCGATCCCGAAGTGCTCGAAGATGGGCTCGCGTCCCCGGTACAGCTCCAGCCGATCCCGCAGGTGCGGGGCGTACGAGCTCACCAGGTCTACCAGCCGCTCGTACTCCCGGGGGGAGTCCACCACGAACCGTTCCACGTCGCCCGTGAACAAATCCCGGGCCACGCGCCGCAGCAAGCGCAGGTCCTGGTAGAGGAGGGCCGGCGCCCGGCTGGTCCGGGCCCGCTCCACCACCCGGTTCCACACGCTCAGCAGGTAGCGCAGGTCGTCCTGCAGGTCCTTCTCCGTGGCCCCCTCCGCGGCGGTGCGCACGATGAGCCCCACGCCCTCGGGTCGGAGCCGGTGGGCGATCTCCCGCAGGCGGCGCCGCTCGGCTTCGCTCTCGATCTTGCGGGACACCCCCACGTAGCTCACCGTGGGCATGAGGACCAGGTAGTGGGCGGGGATGGCGATGTACGTGGTGACCCGGGCCCCCTTGCTGCCCATGGGCTCCTTCGTGACCTGGACGAGGACCTCCTGGCCCACCCGCAGCCGTTGCTGGATGGCGCCGCGGCCGATGGCGTCCTCCAACTCCTCGCCGCCGATGCGCTGGCTGCGCACGTCGGCCACCTGCAGGAAGGCATTCCGCTCCAGCCCGATGTCCACGAAGGCGGCGTCCATACCCCGCAGCACGTTGGCCACACGTCCCTTGTACACGTTGCCCGCTAGAGGCTCCCCCCGCTCCACGAACAGATTCACCACCCGGTCGTCCTCGAACACCGCCACCCGCGTCTCGAAGGGCTCCACGTTCGCCACGATGCGCCGACGCATACGTCCTCCACGCTCAGAACAAGATCTTGGACCTGCGCAGCCCCACCCCCAGCACCAGCCCCGCCCCGGCCAGGTTCACCAGCAGGGACGTGCCCCCGTAGGAGACGAAGGGCAGGGGGATGCCCGTGGTGGGGGCGAGCCCCACGGTCATGCCCACGTTCACCAGCGTGTGGAACGCCACCATGCTCACCACGCCCACGCACAGGTACCGGCCGAAGTCGTCGCGGGCCACAGAAGCGACCCGCAGGCCGCGCACGCACCACGCCCAGAATAGGACGAGGGCCGCCACCGTGCCCACGAAGCCCAGCTCCTCGCCGATGACCGCGAACACGAAGTCCGTGTGCTGCATGGGCAGGAACTGCAGGGTGTTCTGGGTCCCTGCGAACAGCCCCTTGCCCCACAGCCCGCCGGACCCGATGGCGATCTTGGACTGGATGAGGTTGTAGCCCGCGCCCAGCGGGTCCAGGCCCGGGTCCACGAACACCACCAGACGCATGCGCTGGTAGGGCTTGAGCAGCGGCCACAGCAGGGGGGCGGCCAGCAGCCCCGCGGCCACGAGCCCTCCCAGGTGCCGTCTGGGAACGCCTGCGGCCCACAGCATGCCGAGCACGATGGCGGCGAACACGAGAGACGTGCCCAGGTCGGGCTGCAGGAACACCAGCACGAAGGGCGGGACGGCGTGCAGGAGGTACGGGAGGAGGTCTGCGGGCCGGGTGAAGGGCTCCCGCCGGTGGCTTAAGGTCCACGCGAGGGTCACGATGAGCGCCAGCTTGCTGAGCTCGGACGGCTGCAGGCTCACCGGCCCCAGGGTGAGCCACCGCTGTGCCCCCAGGGCGGCGCGGCCCACGAGGTCGGTGAGAGCCAGCAGGGCCAAGTTTCCCCCGTACAGCGCCTTCC
>BEII01000313.1 GCA_002898935.1 bacterium HR32 | reverse complement strand
TACGACAAGGGCACGTTGGACGGACGGTGTTTGCGGGCGTGCTCCACGGAAGCACGGTACTGCCGCTCCAATTCCTCGAGGTCGCCTGTTAGCTCGAAGTTCGCCACCGCCAGGTTGAGACGCAGGGGGTAGACCAAGAGGGGGTGGTCCGGGGGGAGGAGGTCGGCGGCCCGCTCCAGACACTCTTTGGCCTGGCAATGTTCACCCGCCACCACGTACGCCCAGGCCACCCGACTGAGAAAGCGTGCTGCGGCAGTCGGACCGACCCGGCCCAGCATCCTTCGGCCGCGCTCCACAGCTTCCATGGCCCGCCGCAGGTCCACGGAGGCCCCGTGGTAGGCCACGTTTCCGAGCGCCTTGAGAGCGACCTCCGGCTCGGTCTTTGCGGTGTCCCGGGCCACGGCCTCCAGGGATGCCAGACCCTCGGACAGGTTGCCCACGTGGCACAGAGCCAGCGCCGCTGCCAGCCTCCGCGTGGTCCCCGGTTCCCCGCCCGCTTGCCGGTGCCACCGCAAGAGCTCTTCAGGACACTGGTAGGCCAGGTCTACCGCCTCTGGCCGCTCGAGCAGATCACGCAGGTCTGCCTCCATGTGGGCGGATGCGTAAGCTTGCGCCCTCAGCCAAGCAGGCAGAGACCGGGCGGCCCGGCGCACTACGCGGGTCAGAACCTTCGTTGCGCCCCGCCGGAGGGTCTGCGCCACGAAGTCGTGGAGCTGGTAACCACCTCCCTCAAGCCGGACGGCGAACCCGGCCTCCACCAGCTGGCGGGCCTCCTGGGTGGCGAACTCCTCGGGCAGCACCGGCACCGTCGCCAGGAGTAGGGCCGCCCGCCAGGCTCTGGGGCCTAGGCTTTCCCGGATACCTCTGACCAAGGCGCCCTCTACAGAGTCCTCGCCGGTGAGGGCGGACAGGTGAAGGGCGAGCGGCCAGCCGCCGGTGGCGCGCCACGCGGCCCGGGCGCGGTCTGGGGCCCCGAACAGTTGCTCGGCCTCGGCCCGGGTGAAGGCCAGCTGCCGGGGGCCGACCACCGACAGCCGCCCGGTTCCCCGTAGCTTGGCGATCCCGGGCCAGTCCAGCTTCTTCCGGCTCGCCACACCCACCGCGGCGGGCATCTCCTCGATGGGCGGCGGTTCCTCGAAGAACTCCGCTTCGTCCAACACCACTACAGCTCCCAACTCCTCCAGGCTCTCCAAGATCGCACCCCACTGGGCCTTGGGGCCAAGCCCGAGGAACCGGGCCAGGGCCAGGCGTACTTGGGGATGAGCGCGCCCGTTCACCCACAGCACGGGGACGCCCCTGCGCCTACAGGCTTCTGTCCACTGGCTCAGGAGCGTGGTCTTGCCGTATCCGTACGGAGCGTGCAGCCACGCGACGAGCCCCGCGCGCTCGGGCAGGACCTTCAACAGCCGGGGCCGCTTGAGGTGCCCTGGTTGAGGAAGCGGTCGGTGGGACGAAGAAACAGGCCCTCCGGCCTCGCGTTGTGTTCCGAGGATGTCCCGTGCCTCGGGGCGTGCCAGCTCGCCTTGCACGCGCTTCCCTCCCTCCGGTTCACGCACCCGACCGGATCATACCCGTGGGGAGCTCTCGGTAGTCCCCGGCGCTTCGACCCCCTTCTCGGCCAGCGTCCTTCGACAGCCTTACGGGCCGGGTTCCTCCAGAGCGTCCAGGGCCAGCAGGGCATGGGCGTACGCGGCCCCCGCCCGCATCTCCGCGGCCACCCAGATGGCTTCCATGACCTCCTCCGGCGACGCACCCGCCTGCCGGGCGAGCCGGGAGTGGCTGCGGATGCAGTAGGGGCACTGGGTCACGTGGGCCACCGCGACCGCGATGAGCTGCTTGGTCTTGGCCGGGAGCGCCCCGTCCGCGAACACCTGCTGGGAGAAGCGGCGGAACGCCTCCAGGGTCTCCGGCGCGAGCTCACGGCGCCTGCGGGCGAGCTCGCGGGTGGGCTGCGGGTACACCTCGTGGGACATTCCAGCACCTCCCGGTTGACCGCGCTTCACGGCGACGGTAGCGCCTGCCGCGGAAGGGGGCAAGCCCCGTCGAGGACCTCCAGGCCGGAGCTTCGAAATCCTCCCCTTGTGGCGGTGGTGGAGGCTCAAGACTTGGTCAAGCGGTTCGGCCCGGTGACGGCCGTGGGCGGTGTGTCCTTCGAGGTGCGCCCGGGGGAGTGCTACGGCTTCCTGGGGCCCAACGGCGCCGGCAAGACCACCACCCTGCGCATGATCTGTTGCACCGCGCGGCCGACTTCTGGGGTCCTGCGCGTGTTCGGCCTGGACGTGCGGCGGCACCCGCGGGCGATCAAGGGGCGCCTCGGCGTGGTGCACCAGGGCGTGACCCTGGACGAGGCCCTCACGGTCCGGGAGAACCTGCTCGTGTACGCCCGGTACTTCGGGATGGGGGCCCGGGAGGCGCGGTCCCGCGCCGAAGCGCTGCTGGCCTTCGTCGAGCTGGACGCCAGGGCGGGGGACCGGGTCCCGAAGCTGTCTGGCGGGATGCAACGGCGCTTGATGATCGCCCGGGCGCTCATGGGCGATCCCGAGCTGCTGGTCCTGGACGAGCCCACCACGGGCCTCGACCCCCAGGCTCGGCACGCGGTGTGGGACCGGCTGAGGCAGCTCAAGCGCCGAGGCGTCACACAACTCCTCACCACCCACTACATGGAAGAGGCGGAACAGCTGTGCGACCGAGTGGCCGTGGTGGACCACGGACGGGTGGTGGCCGAGGGCACCCCGCAGGAGCTGGTGCACCGGTACGTGGGCAGGGAGGTGGTGGAGGTGCAGGCCGCGGACGGCGCCGCGGCGGTGGTGGCGGAGCATCTCGCTTCCCTGGCGGACGGCTGCGAGGTGGCGGGGGACCGGGTATTTTTGCACACCCAGGACGGCGAGGAGCTCGTGCACCGGGTGCGGGTCCTCGGCCTTCCCGTGGAGGGCGTGAGCCTGCGGCGCGCCACCCTCGAGGACGTCTTCCTCAGGCTGACCGGCAGGAGGCTGCGGGAGTGATGGACGTGTCGTTGGTGGGGGCCCTGCGGTTCTGGCAGAGGAACTTGCTGGTGTTCCGGAAGGTGTTCGCCTTCACCGTGCCCGAGAACTTCCTGGAACCCGTGCTTTACCTGCTGGCGCTGGGCTTCGGCCTGGGCGCGTACCTGCGGGAGGTGCAAGGGGTGCCGTACGTGGCCTTCGTGGCCACGTGGCTCGCGGCCTCCGCGGCCATGTTCGGC
>BEII01000312.1 GCA_002898935.1 bacterium HR32 | reverse complement strand
CCTTGGTGGCGGCGGTGTGCGCGGTGGTGGTCACGAGCTTCGTGTGGCTCCCCCACGACCCGGACGCCGCGGACTTCACAGCCCGCCTGGCTCCCCCCTCGCCGAGTCACCCGCTGGGCACCGACCACTTCGGGAGGGATCTGTTGAGCCGGACCATGGCCGGGGCCCGGAACGCGCTGTACGTGGGGCTGGTGGCGGTCGGGATCGCGCTGAGCGTGGGGACCGCGCTCGGCGTGATGGCGGGCTATTCGGGCGGCTGGGTGGACCGGGTGACCAGCGGCCTTCTGGAGGCGCTCTACGCTTTTCCGGCCGTTCTGCTGGCGCTGCTGCTGGCCGCCGCGTGGCGTCCCGGGGCCACGAGTTCCATGACCGCGGTGGGGATCGCCTTGGTACCGGTGTTCGCGCGGCTGGCCCGGGCCGGCGTGCTCGCTACCAAGCACCTGCCGTACGTGGAAGCCGCCCGGGCCCTGGGCGCGTCCACCGCCCGCCTGATCTTCCGGCACGTGCTGCCGAATGTGGCGGGCCCGCTGGTGGTCCAGGCCTCCCTGGCCATGGGCGCGGCGGTGCTCATCGAAGCAGCCCTTTCGTACCTAGGCCTGGGCACCCAGCCGCCTACAGCCTCCTGGGGACGCATGCTGCGGGAAGCGCAGTCCTTCCTGTTCCTCTCCCCGCACCCGACCCTCTGGCCCGGCGTCGGCATCGCCGCCACGGTCCTCGGCTTCAACCTGCTCGGCGACGGGTTGCGGGACTGGCTCGACCCTCGACGCGGGGGCCACAGCGGCTGACCGTCACCGCGCCTCGGTCCGAGCTCGTGCGGGTCCTCGACCAAGACCCGGCGGCACGCGCGTCGGTTTGACACCTGCCGTGGGCGATCCGTAGAATCTTGGGTGCCTCGGGCCCTTAGCTCAGGTGGTCAGAGCGCGGTCCTGATAAGACCGAGGTCCGTGGTTCGAGTCCACGAGGGCCCACCATGTTTCCCCGCGCCAGTCGGCCAGGAGTTCACCGCGCGAACAGGCCGGTCTGGTACGCACGCAAGAGCAGCGCGGCCACCGTGAGCGACAGCAGCGCCACCGCGCGCGCCTCCCGGACGGGCAGGACAGCTCCGCGCAGGAACCCACCCGGCCGCAGCCCGAAGGCGGCCAGCGCGCCCGCGAGCGACAGCAGGCCGTAGAGGAAGTGCAAGGGATCCGGGGGACGCGTGCCGCTCAGGGACAAGGCCACGCCCGACAGACCCTGCAACACCACGAGGGTCGAGGCGGCCAGGTACACGGCCCAAAGCCACCCGGGTACCCGCCGTCGGGCGAGGTCCAGGACGAACGCGACCAGGAACACGGCACCGTGGAGCGCCACCGCCGCCCACAGGAGCGCCCGGAAGGCGTGCACCGCGGTCACGGCCCACCCCGGTTCGAAGTTCGAACGGACGGCCACACCTCCCCCGCAGGGCTCACCGCGGCCCCGAAGGCACGGGACAGCCGATCGAGACGCGAGAGGAGCCGGGCCGCGGGCTCACCCCCGAGCGGCTGAGGTTGGCCCGCCTGGATCCACACGGGCTGCACCTGCACGCGCCGGACGCCATGGGAGGTCACCCACAACGTAACCATCACACTCTCCCGGGCGAGGCGGTCGGACGGGGTGGCCACGAAGTTCCCCAGGCTGAAGGCCACGAAGGTCCGGCCCACCCAGGCCATCCCCTGCAGCACGTGGGGGTGGTGACCGAGGACCGCGTGCGCCCCGTGGGCCGCAAGCGCCGCGGCCAGCTCCACCTGTTCCCCGTCGGGCACGGAGGCCCGCTCGGTACCCCAGTGCACGGAGACCACCACGACCCTGCCCGCCGCCGCGTGCGCCCTCACGCGTTGGAGCAGGCCTGCCCGCCAGTCCCTTCCACCGTAGTTCCCGCGCGACGCGGCGATACCCGGGGAACTGTCCGTGGCCACCGAACCTACAGGCAGGATCTGCGAGGCTGCGAGGAACGCCAGCTCCACGCCCGAGGACCGCCACACCACGGCCCGCGTGGCCTCCTCGACGTTCCGGCCGGCGCCCACGGGGCGGATGCCCGCTGCCCGGAGCACGCGCACCGTCTCCAGGAGACCTTCGGCACCGTAGTCCATGGCGTGGTTGTTGGCCAGGGACAGCACGTCGAAGCCCGCGCGCCGGAGGTTCCCTGCCAGCGTAGGAGGAGCACGGAAGACGTAGTCCCGGCCCTCGCGCACCGCTCGGGGGTCCTTGCCCGGAGTGGGGGTCTGCGCGCGGGTGAGGGGGACTTCCAAGTTCCCCACCGCCACGTCGGCGCCCCGCAACCTGTCCCGCACGTGCAGGAAGGGGTAGTCGGTTCCGTGCCGGTCCAGCAGAGGGAGGAGCGCGCCCGCCAGGAGCAGGTCTCCCACGGCCACCACCTGGACCGGGCGCGACTGCCACGACGCGGCCTCCAGCGGGACGAGGAGCACCGCGGCGAAGCACGCCACCAGCCGCAAAGGAGACCCACGCCGCGGGCTCACAGCGGGATTTTACGCGAACCCCCACGGGTGCGCACCCGCCCGCAGGGCCACGGACTCCCCGAAACAAAGCGGGGAGGGCGTCGCGCCCTCCCCGCCGGTGCGCGGGCGGAAGCACCCCTCAGGGTTTCTCTTCCTCCTCCTCCTTCTGCTCCACCACCAGCGCCTCCGTGGTGAGCAGCAGGCCTGCGATGGAGGCGGCGTTCTGCAGGGCCGAGCGGACCACCTTCGCCGGGTCCACGATGCCGGCCTTGTACATGTCCTCGTACTGGCCCGTCAGCACGTTGAACCCCACGTTGGGGTCCTTGTGCTGGCGGACCCGCTCCACCACGATGGAGCCCTCCAGCCCCGCGTTGACCGCCAGCTGCTTGAGCGGTTCCTCCAGGGCCCGGCGTACGATGGCCGCGCCCACCGCCTCGTCGCCCTGCAGCTGGAGGGTGTCCACGGCCGCCTGGGCCCGCACCAGGGCCACCCCGCCGCCCGGCACGATGCCCTCCTCCACCGCGGAGCGGGTAGCGGACAGGGCGTCCTCCACCCGGGTCTTGCGGTACTTCATCTCGGTCTCGCTGGCGGCGCCGATCCGGATGACCGCCACGCCGCCCACCAGCTTCCCGAGCCGCTCCTGCAGCTTCTCGCGGTCGTAGTCGGAGTCCGTCTCCTCGATCTGCTTGCGGATCTGCTGGATGCGCTTCTCGATCTCCTTCGGGTCGCCGGCACCGCCGACGATGATGGTCT
>BEII01000311.1 GCA_002898935.1 bacterium HR32 | reverse complement strand
GGACGCGGCGTACCGGGAGGGCCGGGCCGGGGAGGAGGGCCTTGCCCAGGTACTCGCCGAAACCCGGCGGCAGGCGGAGGCGCTGCGGCGGGAGGCCGAGGGTTCGTCCCCTTAGCCTTGCGCGTCCCGCAGCCCGCGGAAGAAGCGCTGGAGCAGCGCCTGCGCCTGGTCTTTCAACACGCCGGACGCCACCTCGACCTGGTGGTTGAGGCGAGGGTCGTCGGGGATCCGGAACAGGGTGCGCACCGCGCCGTTCTTGGGGCTTGCGGCCCCGTAGACGAGCCGGCGGACGCGGGCCAGCACCAGGGCACCCGCGCACATGGGGCAAGGCTCCACGGTCACGTACACGGTGCACCCTTCGAGTCGCCAGCTCCCCAGGACCCGCGCCGCCTCCCGCAGGGCGAGCACCTCCGCGTGGGCAGTGGGGTCGCGCAACGACTCGCGGCGGTCGTGCGCCCGCGCCAGCAGCCTCCCGTCGCACACCACTACGCACCCGACCGGCACCTCTCCGTACCGGGCGCCCCGCTCCGCCTCCCGCAGGGCCTCCCGCATCCAGGCCTCGTCGTTCACGGGCCCTCCTCCGCCAGCTGCCGCGCTCGGCGGAACACGGAGTCCAGCATGCGGGCCGTGAGCCTCCCCGTCTGGGTGTTCTGGCGGCTGGGGTGGTACGTGCACAGCACCGCCGGCGCGGGCCGGCCCTGCACCTGGCCGGGGAACCGGTACAGGGCACCGTGGGCGAAGCGGGGCTTGGGGCGCGGGAGCTCTACGCCGAAAGAAGCCAGCAGCCGCAAGACCGTGGCGAAGGCCACCGCGCCCAGGGCCACCACCACCCGCACCCGGGGCAGGAGCGCGAACTCCCGCACCAGGAAGGGGAAGCACCGGCCCAACTCCTCCGGGGTCGGCTGGTTTTGCGGGGGCGCGCAGCGCACCGCGGCGGTGACGTAGGCGTCCCGCAGCCGCAGCCCGTCGTCGCGGTGGAGGCTCGTAGGCTGGTTGGCGAACCCGGCCTGGTAAAGCGCCCGCACGAGCCACACCGAGGCGCCGTTGGGCAAGTCCCCGGTGAACATCCGGCCCGTGCGGTTCGCGCCGTGGGCAGCGGGGGCGAGCCCCACGAGCAGCACGCGGGCTTGGGGATCCCCGAAGCCCGGGACAGGCTTGCCCCAGTAGACCCAGTCCTGGAACTCCCTCTTCTTCTCCCGGGCCACCCGCTCCCGGTAGGCCACCAGGCGTGGGCACCGCCGGCACACCACCACCTGCGCCGCGAGGGCCGAGAGGCCGTCCGGCGGAGGTGGTGCGGTACGGGCGGAGCGCTCCACGCGGCGAGCATAGCGCGTTCCCGGGCGGAGGGGTCAACCCACCCGAAGGAAGACCCCGCCGCCGTGGCAAACCCCCCCGTGGGGGTGTCAAGCGATGGAGGCAGCAGTCGTGGGCGGGAGCGTGGTGTGGGAGCCGACCCCAGCGTACGTGGAGCGCAGTCGTCTTGTGCGCTTCATGCGGCGTCACGGGATCGTCACGTACGACGAGCTGTACCGCCGGTCGGTGGAGGACCTGGGCTGGTTCTGGGCTGCGGCCCTGGAGGAGATGGGTATCCAGTGGGACCGCCCCTACGACCGCGTGTACGACGACCGACAGGGGATCGAGTGGACGGAGTGGTTCTGCGGGGCGGAGGGCAACCTGGTACGCAACGCTCTGGACAAGTACCAGACGGCCCCTGCGGCGTCACGGGTGGCCCTGCGGTGGGAAGGGGAGGACGGGGCGACCCGCAGCCTGACGTACGCGGAACTGCACGCGGAGGTGTGCCGCGCCGCGCGGGCACTGCGGCGGCTCGGGGTCGGCCGGGGCGACCGCGTGGCCATCTTCCTCCCCATGGTCCCGGAGGTCGCCGTGGCGGTGCTCGCCTGTGCGAAGGTGGGCGCGGTGTTCACACCCATCTTTTCAGGATTCGCCCCGGACGCGGTCGCCGCGCGGGTGCGGGACTGCGAGGCGAAGGTGGTGGTCACCGCCGACGGCTTTACCCGCCGGGGGCAGATCGTGCCCATGCTGCGGGTGGCCGACGAGGCGGTGCGGGAGTGCCCCAGCGTGGAGCACGTGTTGGTGGTGCAGCGGGTGGGGTTGTACGAGGGCTGGCAGGCCCGGCGGGACGTCTGGTGGCACGAGGCGATAGCCGGCGAGCCGCCGGAGGCTCCCACGGAGCGCATGGGGTCCATGGACCCCTTCATGATCATCTACACCTCGGGCACCACGGGGCGACCCAAGGGGACGGTCCACGTGCACGGAGGCTTCCCCCTCAAGGCCGCGTGCGACATGGCCTTCCACTTCGACGTTCAAGCGGACGACTCGGTGTTCTGGCTCACAGACATGGGCTGGATGATGGGGCCCTGGCTGGTGCTGGGCACCCTGACCCTCGGGGCCAGCATGGTGCTGTACGAGGGGGTCCCGGACTCCCCTCACCCCGGCCGCCTCTGGGAGGTGGTGGACCGGCACGGCGTGACTGTGCTCGGGATCGCGCCCACCGCGGTGCGGGCACTGATGCGGTACGGGGACGACTGGCCGGCCCGGTACCGGCTGGACAGCCTCCGGGTGCTGGGTTCCACGGGCGAGCCGTGGAACCCGGACCCCTACCTCTGGTACTTCCGACAGGTGGGTCGGTCGCGCTGCCCCGTGGTGAACTACTCCGGGGGTACGGAGGTGTCCGGGGGCATCGTGTGCGGGACCGTCATCCACCCGTGCAAGCCGTGCGCCTTCACGGGCCCGTGTCTGGGCATGGCCGCGGACGTGTACGACGCGGACGGCCGGCCCACCAGGCCGGGACAAGTGGGCGAGCTGGTGGTGACGAAGCCGTGGCCCGGCATGACGCGTGGGTTCTGGAGGGATCCCCAGCGGTACCTCGACACCTACTGGTCCCGGTGGCCCGGCGTGTGGGTGCACGGCGACTGGGCGGTGCGGGACGAGGAGGGGTTCTGGTACATCCTCGGACGCTCCGACGACACCTTGAAGGTGGCGGGTAAGCGCGTGGGGCCCGCGGAGGTGGAGTCGGTGCTCGTGTCCCACCCCGCGGTCAGCGAGGCGGCGGCGGTGGGCGTGCCCCACGAAGTGAAGGGAGAGGCGGTGGCGTGCTTCGTGGTCCTGCGGCCCGGACACGCGCCGAGCGAGGCCCTCGCGGAGCAACTGAGGGAGCTCGTGGCCCAGCGGCCCGGGAAACCCTTGCAGCCCGAGGGGGTGGAGTTCGTGGCGGACCTGCCCAAGACG
>BEII01000310.1 GCA_002898935.1 bacterium HR32 | reverse complement strand
GCTCCTGCAAATACCGTTCCAGGACCTCCTCCGCGTCCTGGACCATGGTCCGGAACTTCCACGCGCGGAACTTCCGGCCGCCTTTCCCGATCCGCGTCTGCGCGAAGAACACCGGGCCCGGGGAGTCCAGCTTCACGGCCACAGCGACCAGCGCCACCACCGGTAGGCTGAAGAGCCCCAGGGCGAGGGTGGCCGCCAGGTCCAGGACCCGTTTGAGCAGCCGCGGCCCGGGCAGCAGGAGCTGCTGCCGTACCTCCAGGGCCACCGTCCCCTGCAGGTCCCTGGCGGCCACCCACAGGCTGGACAGGCCGAACAGGTCCGGCACCACCAATACGTGGGAAAAGCACGCACCGCAGCGCTCGACCACCTGGAGGAGTCTCTCCCGCCCCGCCCCCGGCATGGCCACCAGGGCGTGGGTGATCCCCGCTTCCCGGGCGATCCGCGGCGCCAGGTCGATTCCTCCGAGCACCGGGAGCCCTGCCACCCGCGCGGGCTTTGCGGGGTCGTCATCGAGGAACGCCACCGGCCGCAGCCCCAGGACGGGTGTCCCCTTCAGGCTCCTCGCCAGTAGCTCGCCCGTCTTGCCCGCCCCGAGGATGAGCACCGGGTAGCCCCACCACCGTTTCCGGGAGAAGGCGTGGCGCACGGCGGCCCGGGCCAGCGGCACGAAGACCAGCGCGAGGCCCCACGCGACCAGGAAGACCGCCCGGGAGTACACCTCTGCTCCCCGGACGATGAAGGTGGCGGCCCCCACGGTGAGGTGGACGAGGCTGGTGGACACCGTTGTCCGGCGCAGTTCCTCCGCGGGGTTCAGCCCGAACCCGGGGTAAAGCCCGTGCAGGGCGTACGCCGCCACGAACAGGGCCAGCCCCGGCCACAGCCTCCAGTACAGGTCCGGAGAGAGCACCCCGCCCGCCAGCAGCCGGCCCTGCACCGCCAGCCACCACGCGAGAGCCACCGCCAGCACGTCGGAAGACGCCAGCAGCAGGGAGGCCAGCCCCGGCCGCGCCGGGGTCACCACCACCGGCAGCTCGAACCCCCGGACGCCCCTGTGCTCCCTCACCCCCCGCACCCCACAGCTCGCAGCGAGCCCCTAGAACAAACGCTCAGCCCGCCCATTTTCCACCACGGTTCCTGGAACCTTCTCCAGGAACGGGGGCCTAGTTCGGGCACCTGGTACGCGGACCAGGATTTTGGACATGGACCTGCCGGGAAGAGCAGCCGCCTTCAGGACCCGGAGGACGCCCCCCCAACCCGAAGGAGGCCCACAGGCGTAGCGTGCGGTGCGGGTTCTCGAACACTCCCTGCCCCGGGTCGAAGTAGTCGGGACCGAGAGGAAGCTCCTGGCCACTTCTCCCGGCCTCCGCGCCGTTTCGACCGCCTTCCTGGAACCGTCTCCAGGAAACGAAGGCTGGGGCAGGGACGCGTCGTGGGTACCGGGTAGCGGGTCCCAGGCATGCGTCCCCACAGGTCCCCGCGCCTACGCGGGGACCACGGGGACCCTGTAGGCCTGAAACCACGGGTCCGCCGTCAGGACCGCTAGGCGCTCCAGCTGCGCCTGCGCGACGATCATCCGGTCGAACGGGTCCCGGTGGTGCATGGGAAGTCCCCCGGCACGGAGGGCGTGCTCAAGTTCCACGGGCAGTGGTCGGACCCCGCTACGCCGCATCCGGCTGGGTATGTACCTGGCCGGCGGTAGGGGGAGGCGGAGCTTGCCCAGTGCGTGCTTGATCGAGATTTCCCACGCGCTGGCGGCGGAGAGGTACAGCTCGTTCGCCGGGTCCTCCAGGACGTCTCGTGCTCGTGGGGAAAGCCGCTCTGGTTCGGTCTCCATCCAGAGCCAGCACTGGGTATCGACGAGGACCCTCACGGTCCCTCAAACTGGGCCAGGATGTCGTCCGGAAGAGGGGCCCCGAAGTCTTCTGCGATCCACACCTTCCCCCGGTCGAGCCCGAGCTTCCGCTTGCGGGGACTGCGCCGCAGCGCCTTGCGGAGGGGGACGACCTTGGCGACCGGCTCGCGGCCGCGGAGGATCAACACCTCCTCCCCCGCCTCCACCCTCCGGAGGATGCGAGACAGGTGCGTCTTGGCCTGGTGTACCGTAACCTTCACGACCCAAACCTAGAACCGAGCTAAGACTTAGTCAAGACGCCACACGCAGTTTTGACCCCGACAGGTAGAAAGGTACCTGGTACCGGTGCCAGGTACCCGTGGCACCCGCAGTGGTCGCCAGGCAAGGCCGGGCCACGGGACCAGGGGAGCGTGCGTAGGAGACACGGGAGCGGGCGTCGGGGACTTCAGATGTCTCCGTACAGCACCTGGCCTGTCTCGAGGACTTCTTGGACGAAACGGTTGCCGGTCTCCCGCATGTGCCGGAACTCCTCGGGCGTGTAGCCGACCGGCTCCAGCGGCAGGCCGATGCCGTCGTTCAGGTCGAGGAGCAGCCGGATCCGGTCCAGGAAGGGCACCATGAAGTCGGCCACGACCAGGACGTCCACGTCGGAGCCCTCGTGCACGTCCCCACGTGCAAACGAACCGAACAGCAGCACGCACTGCGGCCGGAGGCGCTCGATCACGCGGTCCCGGTACGCCCTTATCTTGTCAAGTACTTCCGCACTTCGCCGAGGATCGACTCGGCGTAGCTTGCGCACTGCGTGCACCACCGAGCCCGGGGACTACGACTTGGCCTCGGGGGCACCGCCGGCCTCGTCCCGTCTATTCCCCGCGGGCCCTATCCCCTCGCTTCCGGGCTCGTAGCTCCTCGGCCTCCCGGTCCCAGAAGTGCTTCTGGAGGCTGAGCCACCGTTTGAGCCCCAAGGGCAGCCACCGCTCCGCCCGGCCCAGCCGGTACCCGAAATACTTCAGGGCTGCCCGGAGGAACGACTCCGGAATCCGCCAGGGCGCGTGCTGCCAGAGATACCGCAGCTCAGAACGCAGGAACCGCAGCCCCTCGCCCTCCGGCTTCCCGAACTCCCGCAGAATCCAGCTCTCCCGGGCGTGGAACACTCCGATGTCAAAGTACCTCCGCATCTCCTGCAGCGGCGTCAGGTCGTGGGAGTGGTACACGCACGCGTCGGCGACGTAGGCGATCTTCCAGCCCGCCCTGAGGAGCTTGGCGGCCACGATTACGTCCTCTCCCACAATCGCCCGTTCCGGGAAGCCCCCCACCTGTTCCAGGGCGTCAAGACGGTACGCGGCAAACGAGTCCGAGAAGAAACAAGCCTTGATCCCAAGCCGCTTTGCGTCTTCCATC
>BEII01000309.1 GCA_002898935.1 bacterium HR32 | reverse complement strand
AAGCGGTGGGTGTTCCATGGCGGACGCGGTGGTGGTGGGCGGCGGCGTCGTGGGCCTGTGCGCGGCCTGCTGGCTAAGGCGCGCGGGCTTGGAGGTCACCGTGCTGGAGCGGGCGCAGCCAGGGGCGGGCGCGTCGTGGGGCAACGCGGGCTGGGTGGTCCCTTCCCACAGTACCCCGCTGGCGCACCCGGGCGCCCTCGGCCGCAGGCTGCGGTGGATGCTGGACCCCGCGAGCCCCCTGTGGGTGCGGCTTCGGCCTGAGCGCGCCCTGTGGGCGTGGGTCCTGCACTTTGCGCGTTTCTGCTCCACGGCTCACGTGCAGCGGGCGCTTCCGATCCTGGTTCACCTTCAGCGCAGGAGCCTCGAGCTGTACGAGGAGTTGTGCGCTCGGGGGCTCGCCTTCGGGTTTCGCCGGAGCGGGTCGCTGTCCGCGTACCGCACGGAGGAGGGCTTCCGGGAGGGGCTGGAGGAGGCGCGGCTCCTCACAGAGCACGGTGTGGAGGCCCAACCCCTCGTCGGGCGTTCGGCGGTGGAGCGGGAGCCGCTGCTGCGCGAGGGGCTTGCGGGTGCTGTGTACTTCCCGCAGGACGCGCACCTCGACCCCGCGCGCCTGGTGTTGGAGCTCTTGCGCTGGGCGGAGTCGGAGGGGGTGCGGGTCGTCGCCGGAGCGGGCGCGGACGGGTTGGAGGTCGACGGGCGGCGCGTGGCGGTGCGCGAGGGCGGGCGGCGTCACGTGCCCGAGGTGGTGGTGCTGGCCGCAGGGGTGTGGTCTGGCCAGCTCGCCCGCACCGCGGACCTGCGCCTGCCTCTGCTCCCGGCGAAGGGGTACAGCGTCACCCTGGAGCACGCGGACGCACAGCCCCGCTGCCCGGTCATGCTGTCCGAGGCGCGGGTCGCTGTGACTCCCTTCGAGGACGGCCGGCTGCGGTTCGCCGGCACGCTGGAGCTCGGAGCGTGGGACACGCGGGTTTCCCGTCGCCGGGTGGAGGCCATCCGCCGCGCAGCCGAGCAGTACCTGCGGGTGCGGGCGACGGGCGGGGAGGTGTGGTGCGGCCTGCGGCCGTGCACGCCGGACGGGCTGCCGCTCGTGGGCCGCGTGCGGGAGCTGGCCAACCTTGTGGTGGCTACCGGGCACGGTACCCTGGGGGTGTCCCTGGCCCCGGCCACCGCGGAGCTCGTGGTAGCCGCAGCCCTGGACGGAGGTGGCGAGGGGTGGGAGGCGCTGCGGCCGGACCGGTTCCGCAAGGACTAGCCCTCGGCGCGCAGGCGCGTGGCCAGCGCCGCCACCTCCAGTTCCACCTCCCGTGGCATGGGGTGCAGGCCCGGAGGGTACGCAGGGCCTGAGTCCAGCAAGTGGGCGAGGCCAGCCAGCAGGATGGCGGACGTCAGGTCGAAGGCGTCGTAGGGATCTCCCGGGCCCGCCGCGAGATTGAACATCGCGCCGCCCGCGAGCAGGTAGACCCGGCCGTGCGGCAACCTCACCTCCTCCACGTGCGGCCGCAAGGTCCGGGTGGGGTACCTGCGGAGCGCGTCGGTGTCCAGCTCCCGGTTGGAGTGCCCGACGTTCAGGAGGAAAGCGCCGTCGCGCAGGCGGGCGAAGTGTTCGTCCCGAAGCACCCGTTCCCGTCCCGTGGCCGTGACCACCACGTGCGCCGTCGGCAAGGCGTCTTCGAGCGCCAGCACCTCACAGCCTGCGTGCCGGGCGAGGAGACGACGGTCCGGACTCAACTCGGCCACCAGGGGGATGGCACCCAGCAACCGCGCGTACTCCGCGACCCCCTGGCCCACGGGCCCGTAGCCCACCACCAGTACGCGCTTGCCGTACAGGGTGACGCGGGCCACGTGCAGGAAGGTGGTCCACGTCACCAGCCCGACCATGTAGCGGTTGTGCAGCCCCTCCTTCAGGGGAAGCGCGTTCCAGTCCAGAACGGGGAAGGGGAGGTCCACGGCTCGCAGCCGTTGCACCCCGGTGCCCGTGGCCTCCATGCCCGCCCGCACGTCCCTGGGGTCATGGGCCGCGCGGTACGCCAACTCGCCGCCCATCTCGCACAGAAAGTGAGGCCGCTGCTCCAACGCCCACGCCAGGCTGTCCCGCCAGGCGGCTTCGGGCATGCCAGCGTGGGCCCGCACCTGCGCCCCGCACCCCTGGAGGTACCCGCACACCTCGTCGCGCACCGTGGCCGGGTTGCACGTGACCACGAACACCTCCGCGCCGGCCCGTACCACCGCTTCCACCACGGGCACAGTCTTGATGTCCAGGTGCACGGCGAAGGCCACCCGCACGCCCCGCAGGTCCCTGGCGCAGACGCGGTCTGCGACCGCCCGGGTGAGGGGCGTCTGCTGGCGCAGGTACTCGAGCTCCTCGGCGAACGTCACGGTCCCTCCCGGCTCGCCAGCTAGGATACCGCGCAGGGCGGCAGGAGTCCCAGCGGCTCCGGCGTACGGGACTCTCCAGAGACTTCCGAGGGGGTGGTGGTATGTGCGGGCCCGTGGTGATGGAGGCAGTCGCGGAGGAGGTGAGCCGGAGACGCTTCTTGCGGACCGCGGCCGCCGCGGTGGCGGGAGCGGTGGCCGCGAGCCTTGTGGAGCCTTCGGAGGTGCTGGCCGCGCCGCGGCTGCGGGGCTTCCGGAGGATCCAGGACCTGACCCACACCCTGAAGCCGACCTTCCCGTCGTTCTCCGGACAGCCGGTGTTCCGGTCGGAGGTGGCGGTAACCATCGCCAAGGACGGCTACTACGGTCTCAACCTCAGCTACTTCGAGCACATCGGCACCCACATGGACGCCCCGGCTCATTTCGGGGACGGCGCGCGCACGGTGGACCAGCTGGCGCCCTCTGTGCTCGTCGCCCCGGTGGCGGTGGTGCACGTGCACGAGCGGGCGGCCCGGGACCCGGACACCCAGGTGACGCCGGACGACATCCGGGCTTGGGAGCGTCGGCACGGTCGGCTCCCGCGCGGCGCCGCGGTGTTCATGCACAGCGGGTGGGAGTCGCGGGTGGGGAGCAGCCGGCAGTTCCGGAACCCGGACGGCTCCGGGGTGATGCACTTCCCCGGGTTCCGGCCGGACACCGTGGAGTTCCTCTTGCGCGAGCGCGACGTGGTGGGGATCGGGGTGGACACGCTGAGCTTGGACTTCGGGCCCTCGAAGGACTTCCGGACGCACCGCGCGTGGCTACCCGCGAACCGCTGGGGCCTGGAGAACATGGCGAACCTGGCGCGCATCCCGCCCGCGGGCGCGTGGGTGTTCGTGGGCG
>BEII01000308.1 GCA_002898935.1 bacterium HR32 | reverse complement strand
GTGTACGAGCTGACCAAGGCCATGTGGGAGAACCTGTCGACCCTGCAGCAGGCGCACGCGCGGGCCCGGGACATCCGGCCGGAGACCGCGCGGGCGGGCATGCCCATCACCATGCACGCGGGCGCCCTGCGGTACTACCGCGAGCGGGGCATCCGCTAGGAGCTCGTCCCGGAGAGCCCCTCGAGCGGAGGGGACCGGGGGTCTAGCGCAGGCGGCCGGAGGACTGCTGAAGGGAGGAAGAGCGGTGCGGCGCAGGCGGGCCAACGACCGGGATTCTGTGGCGCCCGACCGCCGTGCGCCGATCTACCCCATCCGGACCGTGGCACAGATGACCGACCTCTCCCCGCAGCGCATCCGTGCGTGGGAGACGGAGTACGGGCTGATCCGGCCGTACCGGACGGGGGGTGGCCACCGCCTCTTCAGCCAGGAGGACGTCGAGCGCCACCTGTGGATCAAGCGCATGGTGGAGCGGGGGCTGAGCCTCCAGGGCGTCAAGCGCCTCCTGGAGGAGACAGCCGGCAGCGGTCGGGAGCGGTGAGCGCGGTGGGAGAGGTCGGCCGGCAAGGCGCGGGCGCGTGGGAGGGTGAGGGACTGGTGTCCGAAGGCCTCGACGCGCCCGCCCTCTACCGGGGCCTTTCGACCGAGTACGCGGACGTCGGCCGCCTCATGGAGTTCCTGGACAGGCGGCTGTTCACCGGCCTCGTGCGCGTGACGCTCCCGGGTCGGGAGGCGCACGTGCTGCTGTTTCGAGGGAAACCGCGGGCTGCGCGGTATGGGGTGGAGGGCCGCAACCTGGAGTCCGCGGCGGCGCTGCGGGAGCTCGTGGCGGACAGCCGCTGGATGGAGGGCGAGATCTGGGTCCACGAGCTGCCCGAGGAGCTGTTCCCGGAGAGCTGGGAGGAGCGGGAGCCCATCGTGTGGGAGGAGCTGCACCCGCGGCCCGTCCGGGAGGAGGCCAGCCCCGGGCCGGCGCTGGAGGGATCGGTGCCGTCCACGACCCCGGCTGTGCCGGTCGAACCTCCTCCCGCGCAGGGTGAGCCGGCCCCAGGACCGGTGGAGGTCGACGTGGTCACCTGGGTGAAGGTGCTGGAGGCACTCGTGGCGCGCTTCCGGCGCTACTGGGGGCCCACGGCAGCCGCGAGGCTTGAGGCGGAGATCAGCGGGGCGTTGCAGGCGGAAGGGCTGTGGCTGCGGCGCGGTCGGCTGGAGGGCCAGCCGGCGAAGCCCGAGGTCCTGCGCGCTGCCCTGGTCCGAGCCGTGGAGTTCGTACGGGGCATGGCGGGAGGGTCCTTCGTGGACCAAAGCGTGGCGGCGGCGCTGCGGGAAGCGGGCCTGCGGGACGAGGAGAGCGTGCGCGCGGCGCTGGGGCTGGACTGAGGAGGCGGGAGGGTGCGGACGTTTCCGGTATTCGCGGCGGTGGTGGTCCTGCTGGCAACTCTGGCCGCGGCCGCAGTCCTGCAGCGGCCGGTGCGGGCAGCGGACGCCCAGCGCCAGCACGTCGTGGTGAGCGCGGCGCTGGTCGCCTTCCCCCTCCTGGCCGCGGCTGCGGCCCTGGGCGCTGCCCGGAGCTACCGGCCGGGCGACCGCGAGCGGACCGTGTGGTCGGGCCTCGGGCTGGCCGCGGCGCTGTGGGCCGCCGGCCGCGCGCTGTTCTGGTACGCCCAGACCTCCCTGGGCCACCCCATGCCCTTCCCTTCGCCCGCGGACCTCCTGACCGCGGGGTTCTTCCTCCTCGCGCTCGTGGCGGTATACCAGGAGTACCGGACGGTGCGGGACCTCGTGGGCCCGACCCACCGGGTGGCCCTGGTGGCCGTGGCCCTCGTGACCCTGCTCGCGGGCTACGTGCTGTTCCTGGAGCCCGTGGTCGCGGGCGGACTGCGGACCACCGCGCAGTCCGTCAGCGTGGCGTTCTCGCTGGGGGGCCTCGTGCTCATCCCCCTCGCGACCGCACCGGCCCTGGTCTTCTTCGGAGGGCTCGCGGGGTACGTGTGGCTGCTGATCTCCGCCTCCCTGGTCTGCATCGCGGTGGCTGTGATGTGGTTCAGCAACGCCGTGTTCTTCGACGTGTGGTTCGTAGGACACCGCAGCAACGTGCTGCAGATCGCAGGCTTTGCCCTGCTGGCCGTGGGCGCGCTGTGGCACCGGCAGCTCATGCGGGAGGCGTAGGGTGATCCACCGCTTGCCCAGCGGGGACGTCCGCGAGGAGTGGAGCCAGATCTCCGCCGCGGAGCTGCAGGCCCTCGTGGACGGCCTCCGGGCCCGGGACTTCTGCGGCTACGTGGAGCTGCACTGGCCGGACTGCGAGGGCGCGCTGATCCTCGCCGGGAACGGCCGGGTGTTCGCGGTGTTCCAGGCGGACGCGGTGGACCTGCGCGGCCCAGAGGCGCTGCGCCACATCGTGGCGCGGGCGGAACGGCTGCGGCCCCGGGCGCGGGTGGTGGGCCTGCCACACACCCTTGGCCCCCTGCTCGGCGCCTTGAGCGAGCTGAAGCCGCTGCACACGGGCTTGCACACCGCCTTCGTCGACCTGGAGAAGCTGGCGGCCAGGCTGACCCGCGAAGGGTTCTGCGGGATGGTGGTGGTGGAGGGCGAGGGCTGGTGGGGATTTTTCCCGTTCGGCGAGGACGGCAACGGCGCCGTGTACTACGACGGCACCACGGTGATGGGCCGCAACCGGCAGGAGCTGATCGAGAGCCTCGTGGGCACAGGCGCGGAGGTCGAGGTGTGGGTGAACCCGAGCGGCTCCGTCCCGCCCGTGGAGTTCGAGCCCTCCATACAGGCCCCGCAGCAGGCTCCGGTGGAGCCGGTGCCCGAGCCGCCTGCGACGCCCGTCACCAGCCCGTCCGTGGAGCGGGAGCCTGCGGCCTGGCAGGCCTACAAGGACTCGGACGTGTTCGTCCTGACCCCCGCCCTGCGGGTGGAAGACCCCGGGGACCCGCACGCGGCGCAGCTCGAGCACCGGTTCGGATCACTGGCCCTTGAGGTGGCCCGTCGGCTGGACGGGACCCGCACGCTGGAGGCCTTGCGGACCGAACTCGACCGCAGCCCGGCCGAGTTGGAACCAATCTTGCTCTACCTCCAGCAGCGGAAGTGGATGGCCCGTTACTTCAGCCGACGGGGGCCGAGACGGTGACGCAACGTGCGGGTAACGGACTGTCCGACGACGAGGAGGGGCTGGAGCTGTTCCGGGCCTACCGCGCCACGGGAGACCCGGTCCTGCACGCCCGCATCTGCGCTGCGTACGCACCCTTGGTGGAG
>BEII01000307.1 GCA_002898935.1 bacterium HR32 | reverse complement strand
GGGCGGGGACCGGTTGGGGGCCTCGGCGCCGTACCCGCGGATCGCCGAGGAGCTGGGGTTCACCGCGCAGAGGGTGTACGAAGTGGCGCGGGAGCTGGCGCGCGGCAGCGTGGCACGGGCCGGACGGGGCTAGGAGCCTGTCCCGGAAAGCCCCTCAAGCGAAGGAGACCGGGGTCCCCCAAATCGCGGAGCGGTTTCGGAGCGCGTTCACTCCGTCAGGCGCAGCCACGAGGCCACGAGCACGCTGTGCAGGCCGTGGGCGGCCAGGGCAAGCCACGGCATGCCGCCACTGGCAAGGTGCGAACCCAGCATGCCCGCCCCTACCACCGGAAGGCCCACGAATACCGTCAGGCACCACGGCAAAGGTGCGTACAGGAGTCCACACAGCCACGGCCGGTCCCGCAGGGACGGGACCCGGTACAGGACGGGTGCCACCGCACGGCCGTACACCACACCGTAGCCCACGCCCGACGCCAGGAACAGAAGGTAGCTCCACGCGAGCGCGGTGCGGGTCCGGTCCACCACCAGACCGTCCCACAGGGCGAGGAACCAGCGGCTGACGAGGCCGGTGCTCTCCGGGTGGGAGACCGCGCGGCCCAGGCCCCAGAGGAGTACCAGCAGCGAGGCGAGGACGGTCACGAGCGTCGCCGCCAGCGCTACGGCGAACGCGTGGCGTCCGGTGTAGCCGGTCCAAGCGTCGGTGGTGGTCACCTCAACCTCCGCAGGTGCGGCGCGCAGGGCCGCGTCGTACAATAGCAGCCGGGGATGCGCCCGAGGCGTGCATCCCCTTTGGAGTTTGTCGGAAACCCGGCCGAGGTGCAACCGGACCCGTGGCTCGGCTCCACCGCTTCCTGGGCTTGCTCGTGGTGCTGACCCTGGCCCTCGTGGTGCTGGGCGGGGTGGTGCGGACCACGGGTGCCGGAGACGCGTGCCCTGACTGGCCGCTCTGTCACGGCCGCCTGATCCCGCCCGCAGAGCCCCTGGTGCTGCTGGAGTGGTGCCACCGCGTGGTGGCCGCCCTGGTGGGCGGTCTCGTGCTGGCAGGCTTGGTATGGACGGTCCGGCTCGGGCGTCCCGCGGAGCCCTTGCGGGCACCTGCAGCAGCCGCCCTGGGCCTCGTGGTGGTGCAGGCCCTGCTCGGCGGCGCCACGGTGTTGAGCGGGCTCAGGCCCTGGTTGGTGGTCCTGCACCTGGGGACGGCGCTGTTGTTCCTCGCGGCGCTGGTGGTCTGGTGGCAGCGGGCGGCCGGGTTCCGCCCGGCAGCGCTCACCGGGCCGCAGCGCGCCTTCCGTGGCGCGGTGCTGGCGTCGCTGTTGAGCCTGTACGGGCTCGTGCTGCTCGGCGGCCACGTGGGCTCATCGGGTGCCGGGCTCGCCTGCCCCGACTGGCCCCTCTGCCGCGGGGAGGTGTTCCCGCCCCCGGGCCCAGGGGTGCTGGAACACTTCGCGCACCGTCTTTGGGCGGTCCTGGTGGCGGGTTTCCTCGGCTGGCTGGTGGTGCGGGCCCGTCGGGACCGGCCCGACCTACGGGGTCTCGCGCACCTGGCGGCAGGGGCCTACGGGGTGCAGATCCTCGTGGGCTGGCTGAACCTACTCAGCGGGCTGCACCCGGCGGTGGTGAGCGCGCACCTGGGGCTTGCGGCCTTCATCTGGACCGTGCTGGTGGGCCTGTTCGTGCGGTCCGCGGCGCGTCCGCTCCCCGCCCCCCAGGTCCGTTCCACGCCGGCGCCCGCCTGGCAGGCGGCGGTGCTGGACTACCTCGCGCTCACCAAGCCGCGGATCGTGGTACTGCTGCTCGTCACCACCGCGTGCACCATGGTGGTGGCCGCGCGTGGCCGGCCCTCCGCATGGCTCGTGCTGGCCACTTTGGCGGGTGGCGCGCTGGCCGCAGGGGCGGCCAACGCTCTGAACTGCGTGCTGGACCGCGACGTGGACGCGGTCATGCACCGCACGCGGCAGCGCCGACCCGTAGCCGCCGGCCGCATCCCACCGTGGAAGGCGGTGGCGTTCGCCGCGGCCCTGGCGGCGTCGAGCTTCTGGGTGTTGCAGACCGCGGCGAACGCCTTGGCCGCCTGGCTGGCCATGGCGGGGCTCGTGTTCTACGTGGCCGTCTACACCGCGTGGCTCAAACGCACCACCCCCCAGAACATCGTCATCGGGGGCGCTGCGGGTGCCGTCCCTCCGCTCGTGGGGTGGGCCGCGGTGACGGGCGACGTGGGCTGGGCCGCGTGGCTGCTGTTCGCGGTGGTGTTCCTGTGGACGCCCCCGCACTTCTGGGCCCTGAGCTTGAACCTGAAGGAGGACTACGCCCGCGCCCGCATCCCCATGCTCCCCGTGGTGTGCGGGGAGGTGGAGACCCACCGCCAGATCTTCCTGTACACGGTGGCCACAGTGGCCGCCACGTTCCTGCTGGTGCCCGCGGCGGGCCTGGGGTGGCTGTACGCCGCCGGGGCTGGGCTGCTCGGTGTGGAGTTCGTGCGCAGGGCCTGGTGGCTGTGGCGGGGCCGCGGGCAGACCGCGTGGGCCCTGTACCGGTACTCGCTCGCGTACCTGGCTTTGCTGTTCGCCAGCATGGTGGCGGACCGGTTCGTGGTGAGCGGCTGAGCCGTGCGGGTGCTGTTCGTCTGCACGGGCAACATCTGCCGGTCGCCCATGGCGGAGGCCCTGACCCGCCACCTGGCCCAGGAACGGGGCCTGGCGGTGGAGGTGGACTCCGCGGGCACGGACGCCTGGCACGTGGGAGAGCCACCCCATCCGGGCGCCTTGGCGGCGCTTTCGCGGCGGGGTATCCGCCTGGAGCGCCGGGCGCGGCAGGTAGGGCCGGAGGACGCGGAGCGCTTCGACCTGCTCGTGGCCCTCGACCGCGGCCACGCCCGCATCCTGCGCCGCCGGTTCCCGCACGCGGCAGCCAAGGTCCGGCTGCTGTCGGAGTTCGGCCCGCCGGGCACACTCCCGGACGTCCCGGACCCCTACTACGACGGCCAGCACGAGGCGGTGTGCGAGCTGGTGGAGCGCTGCTGCCGCGGGCTCGTGGACTGGCTGGCACGCGTTTCGCGGTGAGCCCAGCGTTGCGGCACGCGGTGGTGCGGCTGCTCCAAGCCCGGCTCGGGTGCCGCGGGGTAGTGCGGGAGCAGGCTGTGGCGGGTGGCGACGTGGACCCCGCGGTCCGCCTGGACACCGACCGCGGCAGCGTGTTCGTCAAGTGGAGCCCGGACGGTGGCGCGCGCCTTTGGGCGGAGCGCGACGGTCTGGAGCGACTGGCGCACACAGGTTGCGTGCGCGTGC
>BEII01000306.1 GCA_002898935.1 bacterium HR32 | reverse complement strand
TGGCTGCGATCGCGCGCCGTCGCCAGGCTGGCAGCTAGGAAGACGCCTCGCCCAACTTCCGCTCCGCTTCTGCTAGGGGGTCCTGGCCGGCTCTCCCGGTGGCGTGCACCACGCGCACCCGCAGGCGGAGTTCGGGGTGCTGCGGGTCTCGGTAGGCGTCGGCGGCCGCGTGCAGCCGCTCGGTGATGGCCTCCACCCGCCGGGAGTCCCCGTTGTCGAGGACGGCCACGAACGCGCCTTGGCCCAGGTGCGCGACCGCGTCTGTGCTCCGCACCGTCCTCCGCAGGCTCTCTGCCACGTGCCGCAGCGAGAGCTCGACGCTGCGCGCGCCGTAGGCGGCCTCCACGCGCCGGAGGTCCAAGACCTGGACGCGCAGCACGGTGAACCGCTCACCGAACAGCCGGCTGCGCGCGCGCCGCTCCTCGTACAGCTGCTGGAAGGCGTGGGCGGACAGTAAACCGGTGACCGGGTCCGCCTCCGTGGCCGCCACGTCCCGCAGGGCCCGCCGGAGCAACGCGTGCTCCACCGCGTGCCGGACGAGCTCGGGAGAGGGCGGTACGTCGGTGAACACGAACTCGTCCGCGCCGGCACGCAGGGCCTGGCCCACGGCCTCGCGCAGGGCCCTCGGCGCCGCAAGCAGGATGGGCGTCTGCCGGAAACCCCGGATGGCCCGCACCGCGTCGGCCACCGGGCGGTCGCAGGCGTGCAACTCTAGCACGATGAGGTCGTAGTGGTCCGTGGCTAGCAGCTCCAGGGCGTCCGGGAGGGAAGACGCGTGCTCCGCCCGGCACGCGGGGCCGAGGCCCGCGACCAGCCACCCGAGCTGCGCGGAGCTGACCACGAGGGCGCTGGGGACCGTGGACGGCTCACCGGGGGCGTCTGCGGGCAGGGGGGTGCGCTCGGTGACCGCCTGCCACCACCGCTCGATCCGTTGCCGCCAAGACGGCCGATCCGAACCCAACCCGCACCGACCTCACGCAGTCCCGTCGCGGACGGAGCTCCCTCCGCCGCACGGGAAGAGTCTAGCGCGCGGCGGGCCCTTCGGGGACCTCAGCCCGCCGCGGGCCTGCTGCCCGCGGCTCACGGGCTGCGAAGTCCCTCACGGGCGGTGCGAGAGGGTGAAGGAGAACCCGGAGGCCTGCAGGCTGCGGGCCACCGCGAGCGCCACCCGTTCCGAGACCGGACCCACGACGACGGTGTACGAGGGAGTACGCACAGGGCTCACGGAGGCGACGAACCCGCGGGCCCGGACCGCGCGCGCCCGTTCTTCTGCGACCGCCGGGTCCTGGAACTCCCCGAAGTCCAGCAGGTGGCCGCCCTGCGGGTGCGGGCGCAGCTCAGACGGGAGGCCCACCGCCGCCAGGAGTGCCTGCCGTTGTTCCGCGGCGCTGCGCAGGGGCACGGGGCCGGAGGACACGCGGTAGGCGCGCACCGTCCACCGCGTCTGGATGCGGCCCACGACCGCGTACGCGCGGGCGAGGCGGTCCACCACCTCGCTCAACACCTCCAGGTCGTCGGTGGGCCCGAAGCGAATCCAGTAAGACGGCCCGGGGGTCGGCCTTGGGGAAGGCCGCGGAGCCAACGTCCGAAGCCGGCGCGCGGGGGTCGGGGTGGCGAGGGCCGTGGCCTGCAGCGCGGGCCCCGGCGAAGGCGGGCGGACGGCGGCTTGGGGGGTCGCGGCCAGGGGGGGAGCCGCGGCCGGAGCGTGCAGGTCACTGGACCGGGCGGTCGTCCAGATCGCGAGCGCCAGCACGAGTGCGGCGCCCAACCACAAGAAGGGCGCGGCGCGCTGCCGGACGCGCGCCTGCCGAGGGAGGTGTAAGGGGTCGCCCAAGGCTCGCTGCTCCGCTCGCGGGGCCGCACCGGGATGTTCTCCGGGCAGCCTCCCCATCCTGCCTTTACCCCAGGGCCCGCTACAATAGACTCCGAACACCTGTAGGGAGCGCGAGATGGAGGACCTGGCTCGTTGGGTGGGCCGGCGCGTGCGCCGGATCGAAGACCCAAAGCTCGTCCGGGGGCAGGGCGCCTACCTGGACGACGTCCCTGCCGAAGGCGTCCTGCACGTGGCGCTCGTGCGCAGCCCGCACCCCCACGCTCGGGTGGTACGGGTGGACGGCACGGCGGCGCGGTCCGTCGCAGGGGTTGTGGGCGTCTTCTCAGGCCCGGACCTCGGAGTTGGCCCGGTTCCGGTGGCAGGGGTGCGGAGTGCCAAGGTCGCCCCGCACCCTGTGCTGGCCGTGGACGTGGTGCGCTACGTGGGCGAGCCCGTCGCCGCGGTGGTGGCCGAGAGCCGCGCGGCTGCAGAGGACGGCGCCGCGGCGGTCGCGGTCTCTTACGAGCCGTTGCCCGCGGTGGCCGACCCTCTGGAGGCAGCCGGGGAGGCGTCTCTCGTCCACCCAGACCTGGGGACCAACGTGGCGTACCGCCGCACGACGCGCGCGGGCGACCCCGACAGCGCATTTGCCTCCGCGTACCGCGTGGTGCGCCAGTCCATCCGCCAGCAGCGGCTCGCGGCCGTCCCCATGGAAGGGCGCGGAGTGCTCGCGGCCTGGGACGGCGCGCGCGGCCTGCTCACGGTGTGGTCGTCCACGCAGGTGCCCCACGACCTGCGCGACACTTTGGCGGAAGCCCTCGACCTCCCGGCCAACCAGGTGCGGGTGGTGGCGCCTGACGTGGGTGGCGGCTTTGGTGTCAAGCTGAACACCTACCCTGAAGACGTCCTGGTCGCGCACCTCGCCCGAAGGCTGGGCCGGCCCGTGAAGTGGGTGGAGAGCCGGAGGGAAAGTCTGCTGGCGACGGTCCACGGCCGTTCCCAGGTGGGCGAGGTGGAGGTGGCGTGCGACCGTCGGGGCCGGGTCTTGGCGCTGCGGGCGCGCCTGGTGGCGGACATCGGTGCGTACGCGCTATCGACCACGCTGGAGGTCCCCACCCTGACGGCGCGGGTGCTCACCGGCCCCTATGCCATTCAGCACCTGCAGGCGGAAGTGGTGGAGGTCTACACGCACAGGACGCCCACGGGTGCCTACCGCGGTGCGGGCCGGCCGGAGGCCACCTTCTACCTGGAGCGCATGATGGACCTGGTGGCCGCGGAGCTCGGCCTGGATCCCGCAGAGGTGCGGCGCCGCAACCTGCTGCGCAAGAGTGCCTTCCCGTACAAGACTCCCGGCGGCGCGCGGTACGACAGCGGGGACTTCCTGCGGGCGCTGCGGGTGTTGTTGGACCGCGCGGGCTACTCGGCCCTGCGGCGCGAGCAGGAGCGCGCGCGCGCCGAGGGTCGGAGATCGGAAG
>BEII01000305.1 GCA_002898935.1 bacterium HR32 | reverse complement strand
ATGGTAAGGCCGGTATTGTTTGCTCCGCATACCATTCCATTCGCGGAGCCTGGCTCAAATCCCTGCTCTGCGGGGATTTCCTGGACAGGCTCCTAGGAGGTGGCGGCCGGCATGAGGCGGCTGCCGCGCGGCGTGGGAGGCGGCGCGGACGGCGTGCCGCGCTGCGCGTGGTGCCTTGGGGATCCCCTGTACGTGGAGTACCACGACCGGGAGTGGGGGCTCCCGGTGGCAGACGACCGGGCTCTGTTCGAGAAGATCTGCCTCGAGGGATTCCAGGCAGGCCTCAGCTGGCTCACGATCCTGCGCAAACGTCCCCACTTCAGACGTGTCTTCCACGGGTTCGACATAGAGCGGCTGGCGCGCTGGGGCCCAGCGGACGTAGCCCGGGCGCTCCAGGACCCAGGGATCGTCCGCCACCCGGCGAAGGTGGCGTCCGTGGTCAACAACGCCCGCTGCGCCCTGGCCCTGAGGGAAGAATTCGGCTCTCTCGCGGGCTTCCTCTGGCGGTTCGCGCCCTCTCGGCGTGCAGACCGGGTCACGCTCGCAACCCTGCAGAAGAGGAGCACCGTGCCTGAGGCGGTGAGGCTCAGCGGTGAACTCCGCCGCCGCGGCTGGACCTTCGTCGGCCCCACCAGCATCTACGCGTTCATGCAGGCGGTGGGCTTCGTGAACGACCACCTGGACGGGTGCTCCGTCCGTGCTGAGGTGGAGGCCGTGTGGGCCCGCTTCGTCCCGCCGTCCTGAGCAGCGGCGCCGCCGTCGCTTTACGCACGTGCGACAATGCGGTGGCATACTCGGCGTCGGAGGTGGGACTTGTGGGAGGTGGAGGGTTGAGGACCGCCGCGGTGGCGGTCCTTCTGGCAGCCCTGGCCGGGGCTGGGCTCGCGGACGCTCCCCGGACCGTCGCCATAGCGCCGTTCTGGGACCTCAGCGCAGACGGCCGGGTGGTGGACGCCGAGCGGCTCAACGTGGCCCTGAGTGCCCTGCTGGCGCGCAGCGGCCGGTTCCAGGTCGTCCCCCCTGAACGCGTGCTGGCATCCATGCGGTCCCTGGGGTACAGCGCTGCGGGCCTGTTCCACCCAGCGCGCGCCCGGCAGGTCGCGCAGGCACTTGGGTGCGATTGGCTCGTGGTCGGGCGGTGGACCCACCTGGACCTGCTCGGGCCCGCGGACGAGACGGACGTCCCGTTTCCCCGTAGGGGCGGTGGCCCCGCCGTCGCGGTCCTCGAAGTCCACGTCTACACGCCGACCGGGTCGAGGCCCCACTTCGGGGGTGTGTTCGACGCTACCGTCCCGGCCGCGGGCGGCGCTTCTGGACTGCGGCAGGCCGCTCTGGCGGCGCTACGCAAGGTGGCCGCGGCGCTCGCACGCCTGTAGCTTCGAACCTCGGTCCAGAGGTAGCTCATCCCGCCAGCGTCTGGCCCGGCTCCATGACGACGATCTCCAGCCCCTCGATGTCGCGTGTGGCCTCCCGCAGAGCCTCGGGAGTGCCTGTGAGCAGAGGGAACGTGGCGTAGTGCATGGGGATCACGCACTTCACGCCGAGCAGCTGGATGGCGTAGGCGGCCTCGACCGGGCCCATGGTGAACCGGTCTCCGATGGGCAACATCGCCACGTGCGGCCGGTACAGCTCACCGATCAGCCGCATGTCCCCGAACACGCACGTGTCGCCCGCGTGGTAAAGCCGGAACCCGTCCTCCGTCTCGAGAATGTAGCCGGCGGGGTCTCCCGCATACACCACGGAGCCGTCCTCGGCCTGGGCCCCTGAGCTGTGGAACGCGTTCGTCATGGTCACCCGCAGCCCTTGGACGGAGATGGTGCCGCCTTTGTTCATCTGCTCGAACCGCTCCAGGCCTTGCCGGCTCAGGAACGCACACACCTCCGGCATGGCTACGACCGTGGCCCCGGTGGCGCGCGCCAGCGGTACCACGTCCGCGGTGAGGTGGTCGAAGTGGCCGTGGGTGATCAGGATGAGGTCGGCGCGGTCCTGCCTGTGGTGCTCCGCAGGGCACCGAGGGTTACCGGCGAGCCAGGGGTCGATGAAGACCAGCTTGCCTCCTGGCGTGCCGATCTTGAAGCTCGCGTGGCCGAGGTAAGTGATGCTGAGGCCCTTGGGAAGGTTCATGGCGCACCTCCTTGCTGGTTTGCGGGTGTGTCCGCTTCCTAGGATACTTCCGAAGGGCGCACTGAGAAGCTGTCCAGGGGGTGCGATGGGACAGGGTAGACGGTGCGTGGCCGCCCTCGCGGTGGCTGCGGTCGTGGCTGCGGCAGGCGCCGCGGGCGCTGCGATCCAAACACCTACGGGCCCGGTGCGCGTGGCGGCTGCGGGCGACATCGCCTGCGACCCGGATGCGCCACGGGCCCCCGGGGAGTGCGCGGAGGCGGAGACGGCGGAGTTGCTGGAAGGCGCGGACGCCGTCCTGATGCTTGGGGACGGCCAGTATCCCGACGGTGCCTTGGAACGGTACCGGAGGGGGTACGGTCGCACCTGGGGGCGGTTCTTGGACCGGACATGGCCGGTGCCCGGAAACCACGAATACGGTACGCGCGGGGCCCGCGGTTACTTCACCTACTTCGGCGAGCGGGCGGGGCCGCCGGGGCTCGGCTTCTACAGCGTGCGCTTGGGCGGCTGGCGGGTCTTGGCTGTCAACTCCAACTGCTGGGCGGTGGGCGGCTGCGGTCCAGGGTCCCCGCAGTACCGGTGGTTGCTCCAGGAACTGGCGGCTGGTCAGGAGACCTGCGTGTTGGCGTTCTGGCACCACCCGCGGTTCTCGTGGGGGCGGTACACCGGGTACGGGCCAGTGGCCCCCGTTTGGGAAGCGTTGTACCAGCACGGCGCGGAGCTGGTCCTGACTGCCCACGATCACAACTACCAGCGCTTCGCACAGCTGGACGCCGCAGGACGCGCGGACGAGCGGGGCGTAAGGCAGTTCGTGGTCGGGACCGGCGGGCGGAACCTGTACCGAGCGCGCCGGCAAGGTGAGGTTCGGCCAGAGCTCCTGCGCGACGACCGGTTCGGCGTCCTGCGCCTTGAGCTGTACCCCGATCGCTACACCTGGGAGTTCGTCACCAGCCGTGGCGAGGTCTTGGACCGCGGCGCCTCCCGCTGCAGGTAACCAGGTACCGGTTCCAGGAACACTGCACCATGGACGGGTTCCAGGAACTCGTCCCCGCGCCCGCTCCGAGGCTGGCCGCGCCCTTCGCTCACACGCGCACGGGAACTCACCCGTGATCGTCCCGATGATGTGCGGATGAGAGGCGATTGACCGCGGGACGCACGACCGACCGGCTGCGGGCTGTGCACGG
>BEII01000304.1 GCA_002898935.1 bacterium HR32 | reverse complement strand
AGGATCCACCTGTAAGCTCCCGCCCAGGGCCCACGGAGCTGTCCGTCGGGTTCGTCGCGTCCTGCGTGCGGTATACTGGGATCGGGGCGGCGTAGCTCAGTTGGTCAGAGCACGCGGTTCATACCCGCGGTGTCGGGGGTTCGAAGCCCTCCGCCGCCACCACCGAGGGGAGTAGGTTGCCGACCCCGCGACCGCAGCCGGAGTCCGCACGGTCCCCCGTGCCGGTAGCGAGCCCTCAGGATGAGCTGGTCCGCGCCGTAGCCCGTACGGCTTTCGAGCACGGCCTGCTGCGGCCAGGCGACCGGGTGCTGGTGGCGTGCTCCGGCGGCCGTGACTCCGTGGGCCTCGTCCACGCGCTCTTCGCCCTCGCTCCGGAGTTCGCACTGGAAGTCGCTGTAGGCCACGTGCACCACGGTCTAAGGCCTTCCGCGGACGAAGACGCGGCGTTCGTACAGGACCTGGCTGGCCGCCTTGACCTGCGGTTCCTGGTGCGGCGGCTCGCGGACCTGCGGGGGCCGAACCTGGAGGCGCGCGCCCGGGCCGCCCGGTACGCGGCGCTGGCCGACATGGCGCGCGAACTCGGCGCCACGGTGGTCGCCACCGGCCACACCCTGGACGACCAGGCGGAGACCGTGCTGCTGCGGCTCCTGCGCGGGACCGGGGTGGGGGGACTGGCCGGGATCCTGCCCCGGAGGGCTCTGGCCCCGGGTTTGGACGTGATCCGGCCTTTGCTGTGGACCCGGCGGGCGGAACTGGGGGCGTTTCTGTCCCGGTTGGGACAGCCGTGGAGGGAGGACGAGACGAACCGCGACACGGCAGTGCAGCGGAACCGCGTGCGCCACACGGTCCTGCCGCTCCTGGCGTCTGAGAACCCCAGGCTACCGGAGGCGCTGGGCCATCTGGCGGAGGTCGTGCGGGCGGAGGAGGAGGTGTGGGCCCGCTGGGTCGAGGAGGCTAAGAGGGCGTGTGCGTCTCCCGTAGACGGTGGCTGGCGGGTCCGCAGGGACGCCTTCGCGGGCTTGCCGGTCGCCCTGCAGCGGCGGTTCCTGCGGGAGTTGGCACGTGTGGGAAACCCCGCAGGTCCGTCGTTCGTTCACACAGAGGAGGCGCGCAGGCTCGTCTGCTGCGGGCGGACGGGCAGTGAAGTCGTCCTGCCGGGAGGCGTGTGCGTGCGGGTGGAGGCAGACACGTTCTGGGTCGGGCGCGCGGAGGACCGGAGCCGCCCCGAGCCCGTGCAGCTCCCGGTCCCGGGCCGCGTCCTCTCTCCCGAGCTGGGGCTGCTCGTGGAGGCCGCGGTGGAGCCGGTGGGATTGAGCGAGCGGAGGGGCGAGTGGGAGGCGGCCCTGGACGTGCGGTGGGCGTCCTCGCCCCTCCTGCTGCGCACCCGGCGACCTGGCGACCGGATCCGGCTCTCCCGGGGTAGCCGCAAGCTGCAGGACCTGTTCACGGACCTGAAGGTGCCGCGGTCGGAGCGAGACCGGGTGGCGGTGGTGGCGACAGAAGACGGCGTCGTGCTCTGGGTGGTCGGACGCCGCGTGTCGGAGGCGGCCAGGCCCGCTCCGGGTGCGGAGCACTGCCTGCGACTACGCGCCTGGCCCCTGCACGCAGGTGTACCCGAGGAGGACGCGAGCCGATGATATACTGGGTGAACGACTCCGTGGCCGCGCGAGGAGGCTAGCGGGTGGCGAACCGGTACGTGCGCAGCCTGGTGATCTGGGCGCTGGTGGTGGCCGTGGTGCTGTTCGTGCTGGTGCCCATGTACCGGAGCACCCGTACGGTCCCCCGGTCCATCGACTTCAGCGAGTTCCTGAGCCTGGTGGAGCAGGGCCAGGTGGTCGGCAAGGTGGTGTTCAACGAGGACAACAGCACCATCACCGGCGAGCGGAAGGACGGCCAACCCTTCCGGACTACGTACTCCAAGGAAGCCACCCTGCAGATCCAGGCCCTGCTGCGGCAGAAGGGGATCCCCTTCGCGGTGGAAGCGCCGGCCCGGAACTCGCCGTGGCCCAACCTCCTGAGCAGCTTCCTGCCCTTGCTGCTCATTATCGGGCTCTGGTTCCTCATGATCCGGCAGGCCCAGTCGGGCAGCAACCAGGCGCTCTCCTTCGGAAAGAGCCGGGCGCGGCTGCACCAGGAGTCTAAGCCGAAGGTGACCTTCGACGACGTGGCCGGGGTGGACGAGGCCAAGGAGGAGCTGCAGGAGATCATCGAGTTCCTCAAGCACCCGAAGAAGTTCCAGGCCCTGGGGGCCAAGATCCCCCGCGGGGTGCTCCTGGTGGGCCCCCCGGGTTCCGGCAAGACCCTCCTGGCGAAGGCCGTGGCGGGGGAGGCAGGGGTTCCGTTCTTCTCCATCTCCGGCTCGGAGTTCGTGGAGATGTTCGTCGGGGTGGGGGCCAGTCGGGTGCGGGACCTCTTTGACCAGGCCAAGAAGAACGCGCCGTGCCTGGTGTTCATCGACGAGATCGACGCCGTGGGCCGGCAGCGCGGGGCAGGGCTCGGCGGCGGCCACGACGAACGGGAGCAGACCCTGAACCAGCTCCTGGTGGAGATGGACGGGTTCGACCCCAACGCGGGCATCATCGTCATCGCGGCCACCAACCGGCCCGACATCCTGGACCCCGCCCTGCTGCGGCCGGGGCGGTTCGACCGCCGGATTGTGGTGGACAACCCCGACACCAAGGGCCGGAAGGCCATCCTGGAGGTCCACCTGCGGGGCAAGCCCCTGGCGGAGGACGTGAACGTGGAGGTCCTGGCCAAGCGCACGCCCGGGTTCTCGGGCGCGGACCTGGCCAACCTGGTGAACGAGGCGGCGCTGTTGGCTGCGCGGCGCAACAAGCGCCGCATCACCATGGCGGAGTTCGACGAGGCGGTGGAGCGGGTGATCGCGGGCCCGCAGCGCCGCAGCCGCGTCCTGTCCCAGCGGGAGCGGGAGCTGGTGGCGTTCCACGAGGCCGGCCACGCCCTGCTGCGCAAGCTCCTGCCCCACGCGGACCCGCCCCACAAGGTGACCATCGTGTCCCGGGGCATGGCGTTGGGCTACGTCATGGGCATGCCGCCGGAGGACCGTTACACCCGCACCCGTGCGGAGCTGCTGGACGAGATCACCGTGGCCATGGGCGGGCGCGTGGCGGAGGAGATCGTGTTCGGCGAGGTCACCACGGGCGCGGAGAACGACTTCGAGCAGGCCACGGACATGGCCCGCAAGATGGTCACCGACTTCGGCATGTCCGAGAAGCTGGGGCCCATGTCGCTCGGTAAGCGGCACGGCCCGGTGTTCCTGGGCCGGGACCTGGTGGAGAGCCGGAA
>BEII01000303.1 GCA_002898935.1 bacterium HR32 | reverse complement strand
GGGAGACCTCGCGCGCCTCAGGCGCACCGCGTCCCTGGGTCTGCGGGCCGCGGTGTTCGCCACCGCGCCGGTCCTGGCCTTGTACCTGGCGGTGCCGGAGCTGGTGGTCCGGGTGCTGTTCGAGCGGTACGCGTTCACCCCGGAGGCCACGGGGGCGGTGGCGGGCGCGGTGGCCGCGTACGGTGCCGGGCTGGTGTCGGTGGCGTGCTACACGGTGACCACCCGTGCCTACTACGCCCTGCACGACATGGCGACGCCCGTGCGGGTGGGCACCGTCATGATCGTGCTCAACGCCGCGCTGGACTGGCTGTTCCTCCGGTGGTGGGGGCACGTGGGGATCGCCCTGGCCACCTCCGTGGTGTCCACGGTCAACGTGGCGTGGCTGTTGTGGCTCCTGCGGGCGCGCCTGGGCCCGCTTGAGGGCGGGCGCTCCGCGCGTGCGGCGGTCCGCGCTGCCGCGGCGGCGGCCGCGTGCGGGCTGGCGGCCTGGGTTGCCGCGGGGGCGGCGGGGACGTGGGTGGACTCCGACCGGCTTGGGGGCCAACTGGTGCAGCTCGCGGCGGCTGTGTCCGCGGGGGCTGTGGCCTACCTGGGCGTGAGCGCCGCCCTGCACGCGGAGGAGCTCCGGGTGCTGTGGGGCCTCGTGCGCGGCCGTAGCGCACGGCCTTGACCCTCTGGAACGGCGGGTGCTACGGTGGCGGGGGGATTAGCACTCGCGAGTGTGGAGTGCTAGGTGCCCGTCCCGGAAGCCCGCAGGTCCGAGAGGTCCGGGACGGCGGGTCTGGCGGGTGAACGCGATGCTCGCGCACGAGCTGGACGCGCGCAAGGAGCAGATCCTGTGGGCGGTGATCCGCGAGTACGTGGCCCGCGCGGAGCCGGTCCCCTCCGAAGTGGTCTTCCAGAAGTACCCGCTGGGGGTGAGCCCGGCGACCATCCGCAGCGGCATGCACGCGCTCACGGAGATGGGGTACCTGCACCAACCGCACACCTCCGCGGGCCGGGTCCCCACAGACCGCGCGTACCGCCTGTACGTGGACCGGCTGCTGGCGGCGGAACGCGGCAGCGCTTCCCCAGAGGGGGGCTGGCGGCTTTCCCCCGCGGAGCGCGACCGGATCCGCAGGCGCCTGGTAGCCCGGGAGGTGCCCGAAGAAGCGCTGGAGGAGGCCGTGCAGACCCTAGCCTCCCTGACCGAGTACCCGTCGGTGGCCAGCACGCCGCGCGGGTCGCGCCGGCTGCGGCACGTCCACCTGGTCCCCCTCGCGGAGGATCGCGCCCTGCTCGTCCTGGTGGCGGAGTGCGGTGCGGCGGAGCAGCGCGTGCTGCGGCTCGAGCGCCCGGCCTCCGCGGAAGAGCTGGAAGAGGTCTCGCGCCTGGTCAGTCGCTGGCTGGAGGCGGTGGCCGGGCAGGTGCAGGGGGAGTCCCTCGAGCGCCTGGCGGCGCAGGCCCGGTCGCACCGGGAGCTGCTGGCGAGCGTGGTGGCGCAACTCCGGCGCGCGACCGCGGCGCGGGGGAGCGTGCGGTTCTTCGTAGAGGGAGTCGCGAACATCCTCAAGCAGCCGGAGTTCCAGGACGTACGGCGCGCGCGGCCGGTGCTGGCGGCCCTAGACCGGCAGGAGGTCCTGCGGGACGTGCTCCTGCCGGCGCCCCCGGAGGTCCACGTGCGGATCGGGCGGGAGAACCCGGTGGACGACATGCGGGACTGCAGCGTCGTGGCCGCGGCCTACCGGGTGGGCGGGCGCGCCGTGGGTGTGGTAGGCGTCGTGGGACCCACCCGCATGCCGTACGCGCGCACCATCGCGCTCGTGCGCTACCTGGCCCAGACCCTGAGCGAGACCTTGAGCCGCGCGGACTGACGCGTGGCCACAGGCGGCGGGCGAGGTCCGATGGCGCGCGACTACTATGAGGTCTTGAACGTCCCGCGAGACGCTTCCCTGGAGGAGATCAAGCAGGCGTACCGCCGGCTCGCGCGGGAGTACCACCCGGACGTGCGCCGGGACGACCCGCAGGCGGAGGAGCGCTTCAAGGAGATCAACGAGGCCTACCAGGTCCTGTCGGACCCACAGCGCCGGGCGGAGTACGACCGCCGGGGGCAGGGGAGCGCGCCGGTAGGCCCGTGGGACTTCGAGACCCTGTTCGACGACCTCTTTGAGCCGTTCTTCGGGCCTTCCCGGAGCCGGCGGGACCGGGCGCCGCAGCGGGGCGCGGACCTGCGCTACGACCTGGAGGTCAGTCTGGAAGAGGCTGCCCACGGCTGCGAGCGGACCGTGGAGCTCGTGCGGCTGGACACCTGCCCCGCCTGCTTCGGGACCGGCGCGGAGCGGGGCGGGGGTCGGGAAGCGTGCCCGTCCTGCCGCGGGACCGGGCAGATCCAGTTCTCCCGGCGCACCGCCTTCGGCCACTTCACGCAGATCCGCACCTGCCCACGCTGCGGCGGGGAGGGGGTGGTGCTGCGCAACCCGTGCGGCCGGTGCGAGGGCACGGGCCGGGTGGAGGTCCAGAAGACGCTCACCGTGCGGGTCCCTGCGGGGGTCGAGGAGGGCACGCGCCTGCGCTTGCCGGGTGAGGGCGAGGCCGGGCTGGCGGGCGGTCCCCGGGGCGACCTGTACGTGGTGGTCCACCTGGCGCGCCACCCGGTGTTCCAGCGCAAAGGACAGGACCTGTACGCGGACCTGCGGCTGTCTATGGTGCAGGCGGCTTTGGGCGACGAGCTGGAAGTCCCCACCCTGGACGGCCCGGAACGCCTGGTGGTGCCCGCGGGCGTTCAACCGGGCGAGGTGCTGACGTTGAAGGGCCGAGGCCTGCCGGACCTCGAGGGTCGGCGGGGCGACCTGCACTTCCGGGTGAAGGTGGAAGTCCCGCGACACCTCACCGCGGAGCAGCGGAAGCTGCTCCTGCGGCTGGCGGAGAGCTTGGGCCTGGAGGTCAAGCCCCAGCGCCGCCGCATCCTGGACCGCATGAAGGACCTGCTGCCGTGAAGCGGCGTGCCCGCGCTCGCCCGCGGGCGTGGCTGGAGGTGTCCGTGCACACCTCGGTGGAGGCCTCCGAGGCCGCGGGCGCGGCGCTGTTGGAGCTCGCCAAGGGGTTTGCAGAGGAGCACACCCAGGGGGGTGTGCGCCTGGTGGCCCACGTGCCGGACGGGTCGGTGGCCCGGGGTTGTGCGGAAGCGGTGCGCCAGCGGCTGCACGGCCTGCGCCGGTTCGGCCTGGACCCGGGCCCTGCGGAGGTGGAGGTTCGGCGGGTGCAGGTGCGGTCGTGGGCGTCCGCGTACCGGCGCCACTTCCGCCCGTTCCGCGTAGGCCGGTTCCTCATCCGTCCGCCGT
>BEII01000302.1 GCA_002898935.1 bacterium HR32 | reverse complement strand
CGTCACGTAGGGGTGCTCGTAGTCCAGCCAGAACCCGATGCGCTCGCTGAGGCGGACCCACTCCCGTTCGTAGCGGAACACCGACTCCTTGTACCGCCGGTTGAACTCCGCCACCCCGTACGCTTCGATGTCCCGCTTGCTGTTGAGGCCCAGCTCCTTCTCCACCTCGATCTCCACCGGCAGGCCGTGGGTGTCCCAGCCCGCCTTGCGGGGCACGTAGTAGCCGCGCATGGTCCGGTAGCGGGGGATGGCGTCCTTGTAGGCCCGGGCCAAGACGTGGTGCACCCCGGGCCGCCCGTTGGCGGTGGGTGGGCCTTCGTAGAAGGTGAACTGGGGGCTTCCCTCCCGGGCGGAGAGCGTCTTGCGGAACACGTCGTGCTCCGCCCAGAAGCGGAGGATCTGTTCCTCGAGCTCCGGGAAGTGGACCCGCGGGGAAGCGGGCGTAAACCCCATGTTCACACCTCCTCAAAGAAGGCCGAGGCCCGTCCCTCCGGGGACGGGCCTCGGCCCGCGGTACCACCCTGGTTCAGGCCTAGGGCGCCTGCACTCGGCCGGAACGGGAGCGCCAAGGCTCCGATTCCGCCCTCCGGATCACGGCGGAGCACCCGTCCGCGGCTACTGGCGGTTCGCTAAGCGTTCGCCGGGAAGCTCCGGGGCGATCTTCACGCCGGCCCCGCGGCCGCCTCCCACCGGCTGCGGCTCGCTGTCGCGAAGGCAGGGCGCTACTCGTCCCCCTCCTCGCCCGTGTGCGCGATTGTACCTTGGCCCCCGAAGTCCAGGTCAAGGGGAGGAGGAACCCCGGGTGCCCACAGCGTACCTACTGCAGCAACCTCTCGGTCCACTTAGGGGGAGCGCGTGCACGGAAGGGCCAAGTGCGTGGCGGTGCTGGTGGTGGCCTTCGTCTTCGCCCGGCCTGCTGGGGCCTCTCCGCCCCACAACCTCTCGGTGGACCTCTTGGTCTACGGTGCTACGCCACAAGGGGTGGCTGCCGCCAGCGCGGCCGCCAGCCGCGGCGTCCGGGTCTTGCTGGCAGAGCCTGGCGGGGCCGTAGGCGGCGCCTTCACCCACAGCTGGCTCAACACCCTGGATCTGTCCCGGGACAGGTCCGGAGCGGTGCTCCAGGGTGGCCTGACCACGCAGTTCGTCCGGCGGCTGGGCTCCGAGGACGGCGTGGACGTCCGGCGCGCGGAGCGCGTCTTGACGGGGTTTCTGCACGAAGCCGGTGTGGCGCCGCGTCTGCTGTGGCGCCTGGAGGAGGTCGAGACGAGCCACGACCGCGTCCTGTCCGCCTCCTTCGCGACCCCGGACGGCCCGGTCCGGGTACGCGCGGCGGCGTACCTGGACGCCACGGACACCGCGGAGCTGGCCGCGGCCGCGGGCGCACGGTTCACCGTGGGCCGGGAGGACACGGGCCTGGACCGCCGCTTCATGGCCGCGGGGCTCGTCTTTCGGCTGCGCGGGCTCGATTGGAGAGCCGTGACCGCCGCCGCCTGCCCCCGGAGGCCGTGCGAGGACGGCGGCTGGCGCGGTCGCCTCGCCTGGGGGTTCAACCGGTTCCTGGTGCGCTACGTCCCCGCAGACCCCAACCGGTTCACCCTGCGGGGCCTTGAGCTGGCCTTCCAGGACGACGGGTCCGTGCTCGTGAAGGGCCTACAGGTGTTCGGGGTGGACCCCACGGACTCCGACTCCTTGGAGCGAGCGCACCGCCAGGCGGCCGCGGAAGCCCTGCGCGCCCTGAGCTTCCTGCGGATGGCGGCACCTCACCTCTTCGGCGCCGCCGACCTCGTGGGGGTGGCGCCAGCCCTGTACGTCCGTGAGAGCCGCCATCTGCTAGGACGCTACCGGCTGCGGGCCGACGACGTCCTGTACGGCCGGGACTTCCCGGACACCGTCTCCCTGGGTGGCTATCCCCTCGACGGGCAGTCCTACCTTCCGGGCGAGCCCCCTTACCTCCCGGGCGTCCCCGCCCCCTACGGCGTGCCGTTCCGGGCACTCTTGCCCGAGCGGTTCGACAACCTGCTGGTGGCCTCGCCCGCGGCCTCGTTTGACGCCGTGGCCGCCTTCTCCGCGCGTGTGGTCCCGCTTCAGATGAGCCTTGGGGAGGCCTGCGGGATCGCGGTCGCGGTCTCTCGCTCCCTCGGCCGCCCCCCTTCGGTGTTCGCGGAAGACCCCAACGCCCTGGGGCGGCTGCGGAACGCGCTACGCCTGGCGGGCCTGCGGCTGTGGACGCTCCGCGCGCCTGCCCTCGACGACGTCCTGGATCCCGGCTACCCGGACGCCGTGGAGCTGTTGCGCCGGGGGCTGTTCAACGGCTCGTACTGGGTGCGGGAAGGCCTGCACCTGCGGCGCCCTGCGTCCCTGCGTGAGTGGCTTGAGAACCTGGAGCACTTCTTCCGTGCGCAGAACGCCCAGGCCGCGGTGCAGACCATCCTCGCCGTGCGCTACGCTTCCTTCCCGACCCTGGGCTACCCGCTGTCCACCGCGTCCGCTGTGGCCCTCCTGCGCGCGTTGGGGTACTCCCCCGCCGTGCCGCCGGACAGGCCCGTGCTCTCGAGAGGCGAGGCTGCGAGCCTGCTGTGGAGCGCCTGGCGCGGTGCGTTCGAGCCCCGCCGAGAAGGCGCCCTGGGGTGCCGGGGGTTTTGGACGCTGTCCGCGTGCGCGCAGCCGCCCGGCCGCCGCTAGTCGTCCGAGACTCCCACGAACAGGCGACCGTCCCCGAGTTTCGCGCCAGCGGTTCCTCGGGTGGTCTAGTCGCCGGCCTCCCGCATGAACCGTTGGAGCGCTTCCACGAGGGCCTGGACCTGCTTGACCACGTCCTTGGTGCTCGGGTACTCGCCGAGTCCCTGCAGCTCCTTCTGGATACGGACGAGTTCCCGGTAGCAAGTCAACGCAGCGTCTCGAACGGCCGTCCGCACTGCCATCGTCACCACCTCCTCCGTCCTCGGCCTGGGGCGTTCGAGGCCCTGCGAGCCTTATTCTATGCACCCTCCGGCAACCGCGCAGCTTCCAGCAGCCCGCGCAACCGTCCGGGGATGGGGACAACCCGACCTTGGAGGTCGCAGCACACGTGGCGGGTGAAACCCTCCGCCAGCACGCGACCTTCGCCCTCCACGGAGTACCCGAACCGGGCGGCGCGGCTGGCGAGGTCCTCCAGCCGACAAGTGACGCTCACCACGTCCCCGAACCGCGCCGCCGCCCGGTACGTCACCCCGAGCTCGACCACGGGTAGCCGGAACCCAGAGCGTTCCAACTCGTGGTAGGGCAGCCCCGCTCGCTTGAGGAACTCCACCCGGGCCGCTTCCATCCACACCACGTACACGCTGT
>BEII01000301.1 GCA_002898935.1 bacterium HR32 | reverse complement strand
GGAGAGCCTGTTGGGGAAGCGTTACAGCCCGTGAGACCAGGAGGAGGGAGGTGACAGCCATGAGAGCGACACGGATGGGGTTGGTGGTGGCGGCGGTGGTGCTCGCCCTTTCGGCCTTGGGGTGGGCTCAGCCAGCGCGGGTGCAGATCGAGTTCTGGCACGCCCTGCGGGGCCCGCTGGGTGAGGCCTTAGAGAGTATCGTGTCCGGGTTCAACAACGCGCAGACCCGGTACCGTGTCAGCGCCACGTTCAAGGGCTCGTACCCGGAGACCATGGTGGCGGCCATCGCCGCCTTCCGGGCGGGCAACGCGCCCCACGTCGTCCAGATGTTCGAGGTCGGCACGGCCACGATGATGGCCGCCCGTGGAGCCATCAAGCCCGTGCACGAGCTGATGCGGGAGACCGGGACGCCCTTCGACCCGAGCGTGTACCTGCCCGCGGTGCGCGGCTATTACAGCACCCCGGACGGGCGCATGGTCTCCATGCCCTTCAACAGCTCCACGCCCGTGCTCTGGTACAACAAAGACGCCTTCCGACGGGCAGGCCTGAACCCCGACCAGCCCCCGCGCACGTGGGTGGAGCTCGTGCAGTTCGCGCGCCGGATCCGCGCGGCCAACGCCGCGCCGTGCGCCTTCTCCACCGCCTGGCCCACCTGGATCCACCTGGAGAACTTCGGCGCCATCCACGACGTACCCTTCGCCACGAAGGCGAACGGGTTCGAGGGCACCGATTCTCAGCTGCTGGTGAACGCCCCGCCGTACGTACGGCACCTGGAGACCCTGGTGCAGATGCAGCGGGACGGCCTGTTCAAGTACGGGGGCCGGGACGCGGCGGGAGACGCGCTGGGTCCCTCGGGCGAGTGCGCCATGCTGACCGCCTCCTCCGCGCTGTTCGCCCGGTACGAGCGGGAGGCGAAGTTCGAGTGGGGCGTCGGGTTCCTTCCGTACTACGAAGGCGTGCGGGGAGGTCCCAAGAACTCCATCATCGGTGGAGCCTCCCTGTGGGTGATGACCGCGCCGCGGCGGACCCCCGAGGAGTACAAGGCGGTGGCGGAGTTCTTCCGGTACATCGGGAGCCCCGAGGTGTCGGCCAAGTGGCACATGGACACGGGGTACATCCCCATCACCTTCACCGCGGTGCAGCGCGCGCGGGCGCTGGGGTACTACCGGCGCAACCCGTGGGCGGAGATCCCCATCCAGCAGCTCACCCGGACCCGTCCCACCGTCAACTCCAAGGGGATCCGCCTGGGCAACATGGTGGAGATCCGCACCATTCTGTACGAAGAGATGGAGCGGGCGCTCCAGGGACAGCAGTCGGCGAAAGCCGCGCTGGACGCGGCGGTGCGGCGCGGCAACGAGGTCTTGCGGCAGTTCCAGAGGACCGCGGGGCAGTGAGGGCTCGTCCCCTCCTGTGCGCGCACCGGGGTGGCGCTGCGCTCGGGCCCGAGAACACCCTGGTGGCCTGCCGGCGGTCGCTGGAGCTCGGGGTGGACGCGGTGGAGGTGGACGTCCGGTGGACTCAGGACCGGGTCGCCGTACTCCTGCACGACGAGCGGGTGGACCGCACCACCGACGGCCGCGGGGAAGTGCGGGCGCTGACCTGGGCGCAGCTGCGCGAGCTGGACGCGGGAGGGTGGTTCGACTCTGCGCACCGCGGGGAGCGGGTTCCGAGCCTCGCGGAACTGGTGCAGCTGCTCGAGCTCCACGCGGGCGTCCTTCTCTTCCTCGAGGTGAAGGAACAGGGGGAAGAGGGGGCGACGCTGGCGGAGGCCGCCCTGGCCCTCGCGGAGGACGTGGGTCTCGGACACCGGCTGACGGTGATCTCCTTCCACCCGGACCCGCTCCTCCGGGTCAAGGCAATGCGGCCTGAGGTCCCCACGGTGGCGCTCCAGGCTGCGGGCTCTGTGACGGACCCGGTGCGCTTCGTCCGGGACCGAGGAGCGGACGGGTGGGGACCACACCACGCTGCGCTTACGGAGGAGACCCTGCGGCGGGTGCACCAGGAGGGACTCTTCGCCTTCGTGTGGACGGTGAACGAACCCGGTCGGGCCCGCGAGCTGGTGGCCTTGGGGCTCGGCTCGCACCCCGGCGACGTGCTGGTGACGGACGCCCCACACCGCGTGCGCGAGGCCTTGCGGGGCGGGGAGGGCTAGGGTGCGGCGCTCGGTCTTCCGCAGCAGACTGCTCCCTTACTTGCTGGTGGGTCCCCAACTCGTGGTCACGCTGGTGTTCTTCTACTGGCCGGCCTTGCAGGGGATGTACCAGTCCCTGCTGTTCCAGGACCCCTTCGGGCTGCGGACGTCCTTTGCCGGCCTGGGGAACTTCGCGGCGGTGCTCTCCGACCCCCTGTACCTCAGCGCGGTGCGGGTCACGGTGGTGTTCTCCGCCGCGGTGGTGGGGACGACCATGCTGCTAGGCCTCGCCCTGGCGGCCGCGGCGGCGCAGCCCCTGCGGGGCGTGGCCGTCTACCGGACCCTTCTGGTGTGGCCGTACGCGGTCGCGCCGGCGGTGGCGGCGGCCCTGTGGCTGTTCCTGGCGCACCCGAGCGTGGGCATCGTGGGCCGCGCGCTGGTGCGGTCCGGCGTCGGGTGGGACTACACCTTGAACCCCACCCACGCGCTGGTGCTGGTGGTGGCCGCCTCGGTCTGGTCGCGGGTGGCGTACAACTTCGTGTTCTTCCTCGCGGGGCTGCAGTCCATCCCCGCCTCGCTGCACGAGGCCGCGCAGATGGACGGAGCCACGTGGTTCCAGGGCTTCCGGCGGGTGACGCTGCCGCTTCTGGCCCCCACCACCTTCTTCCTGGTGGTGGTGAACGCGCTGTACGCGCTGTTCGACACCTTCGCGGTGGTCCACGCCCTCACCCGGGGCGGTCCGGGAAAGGCCACGGAGACCTTGATCTACAAGGTGTACGTGGACGGGGTCGTGAACCTGAACCTGGGGTCCTCCAGCGCCCAGTCGGTCCTCCTGCTCGCGGTGGCGGTGGTGCTCACCAGCGTCCAGTTCCGGTTCCTCGAACGGCGGGTGCACTACGGATGAAGGGCCGGCAGGCGCGGGGCTGGGTCGCGCACGCGGTGCTCCTAGCGGGCGTGGGGTTGTTCGCCTTCCCCGTGTACGTGGCCTTCGTGGCGTCCACCGCGGACCTGCCGGAGGTGGCTTCGGGGACCATGGGCCTCCTGCCGGGCCCGCACGCCGCGGAGAACTACTGGACGGCGTTCGTCACGGGCACGGGTGAGCGCATCCGGGGCGTCCCCATGGCCCGGGCCATGGCGAACAGCCTCGTGGTAGCGGTGGGCATCGCCGCGGGGAAGATCGCGCTGTCGTTGCTCTCCG
>BEII01000300.1 GCA_002898935.1 bacterium HR32 | reverse complement strand
ATGGTAAGGCCGGTATTGTTTGCTCCGCATACCATTCCATTCGCGGAGCCTGGCTCAAATCCCTGCTCTGCGGGGATTTCCTGGACAGGCTCCTAGGAGCGTGTCCCGGAAAAACCTGTTTCATGGAGGGAGACCGGTCCCCAAAAATCGCTACGCGATTTTTGGGGTGGTCTAGCGAACTGGCCGGGGCCCGCGGAAGTCGGTAGGACCCGAGAGGGAAAGCGCGGGTACAATCGGAGGCGTGGGAGAGGAGCGCAAGCTGGTCCTTCTGGACGGGAACGGCCTCGTCTACCGGGCTTTCTACGCCCTCCCGTACTTCACCACCAGCGACGGCCGGCCTACCAACGCCGTGTACGGCTTCACCAACATGCTGCTCAAGGTCCTGGAGGAGGAGAAGCCCACCCACCTGGCGGTGGCCTTCGACCGGGCCGCGCCTACCTTCCGGCACGAGGACTACGCGGAGTACAAAGCGCAGCGGCCCCGGATGCCCGACGACCTGCGCCCGCAGATGGCGCTCGTCAAAGAGGTGGTGGAGGCGTTCCGGATCCCGATCTTCGAAGTCGAGGGCTACGAGGCGGACGACGTGATCGCCACCCTGGCGCGGCGGGCCGAGGAGGCGGGCTTCCAGGTCGTGGTGGTCACCGGGGACCTGGACCTGCTGCAGATCGCCAGCGACCGGACGAGGGTGGTGGTGACGAGCCGGGGCATCACCGAGACGACCGCCTACGACCGTGAAGGGGTCCGGCGTCGGTTCGGGTTGGAGCCGGAACAGTTGCCGGACTTCAAGGCGCTGCGGGGAGACCCCACGGACAACCTGCCCGGAGTGCCGGGCGTTGGCGAGAAGACCGCCGCAGAGCTGCTGGCGCGGTTCGGGTCTGTGGAAGAACTCCTGGAGCGCGTGGACCAGGCGCCGCCCAAGCTGCGGGAGAAACTCCGGTCGCACGCGGACCTCGTGCTGCAGAACAAGCGACTCGCCACCGTCGTGCGGGACGCACCGGTCCAGGTGGACTGGGACGCGCTGCGCCTGCGGCCGTATGACCGCGACCGGGTGGTGGACCTGTTCCGCGACCTGGAGTTCAAGAGCCTGCTGGAGCGCTTGGGCGTGGGCGCGGTGCACGAGCGGGGGCAGTACGGCCTGGCGGACGGATCCGCCCTCGCCCGACTGAGGGCGGCACCCGAGGTGGCCCTGAGTGTGGACGCGGAGGGCAAGCCCATGCTCGGCCGTGTGAAGGGCGTGGCGCTGTCGGACCGGGCGGGACAGGCGGCGTACGTCCCGGTGGAGACGGGGTGGCCCGAGCCCCTGGTGGCCCTGTTGGAGTCCGCGGACGTGCGCAAGGTCAGCCAGGACGCGAAGGCCGACCTGGTCCGCCTGCGGCGTGCGGGCCTCGAGCCGCGGGGGTTCGAGTTCGACGTGGGGATCGCGTCCTACGTCCTGAACCCTGGCCGGCGCAGCCACGACCTCCCGACCATCGCGTGGGAGCAGATCGGGTGGCGGCTGGACGAGGAGAAGGCCGACCTCCTGGACGGCCGCGAGGCGTGGGAGCGGCGGTGCGAGGAAGCGGACGCGTTGCAGCGGGTGGTGCCCTTGCTGCGGAAGGCGCTCCGCGAGCGACAGGTGGAGCACGTCTACCACGAGATCGAGATGCCGCTTGTGCCCGTACTCGCGGACATGGAGATGGCCGGGGTGGCGGTGGACACCCCGTACCTGCACGCGCTGGCCGAGGAGCTGCGGGCCCGGCTGGACGCCTTGACGACCGAGGTCTACGCGCTCGCTGGCCTGGAGTTCAACCTGGGCTCGCCCAAGCAGCTGGCGTTCGTGCTGTTCGAGAAGCTAGGGCTGCCGCCCCTGAAGAAGACCAAGACCGGCTACTCCACGGACGCGGACGTGCTGGAAGCGCTCGCACTCCACCACCCCGTGGTGGCCAAGATCCTCCAGCACCGGGAGCTGGCGAAGCTGTTGTCCACGTACGTCGAAGTGCTCCCCCGGCTGGTGCACCCCGAGACCGGGCGGGTCCACACCACCTTCAACCAGACCGTGGCGGCCACGGGCCGGCTGAGCTCCCAGGACCCCAACCTCCAGAACATCCCGATCCGCACGGAGGAGGGCCGGCGGATCCGTCGCGCGTTCGTGGCCCCTCCGGGTCGCGTGCTGCTCACCGCGGACTACAACCAGATCCAGCTGCGCCTGCTGGCCCACATCAGCGGCGACGCGGCACTCCAGGAGGTCTTCCGCACGGGCCGGGACATCCACGCGGAGGTGGCCGCGGAGGTGTTCGGCCTGCCGCGGGACCAATTGACCCCGGAGCAACGGCGCCGGGCCAAGGCCATCAACTTCGGCATCGCGTACGGCATCAGCGGGTTCGGGCTGAGCCAGCAGATCGGGAGCACCCCGGCCGAGGCGGACGCGTACATCGAGCGGTACTTCGCCCGCTACCCCGGGGTCCGGTCCTACGTGCGGAGGACGATCGAAGAGGCGCGGCGCACGGGCTACGTCTCGACCCTGCTGGGCCGGCGCCGGTACCTCACGGACCTGCACAGCCGCAACCGGGTGGTGCGGGAGGCCGCGGAGCGGGTGGCCATCAACACCCCGATCCAAGGGAGCCAGGCGGACCTGATCAAGCTGGCGATGATCCGCATCCACCGGGAGGTGCTGCCGCGCTTCGCCGGCGCGCTCATGATCCTCCAGGTGCACGACGAGTTGGTGTTCGAGCTGGACCCGGAGCAAGCGGAGGCCTTCGGCCGCCAGGCCGCGGAGGTCATGGCGAACGCCCTGCAACTCGCCGTGCCGATCGTTGTGGAGCTCAAGGCGGGTTCCAACTGGAACGACCTGGAGCACCTGGGCACCGTGTCGTCCTCGCCTGCTGCGGCAGGGAGGGTGCAGGCGTGACCACCTTCGCGACCCTGTGCTTTCCGATTCGGGACGGGCAGGTGCTGCTGCTGCGCAAGGCGGAAGGTCTCTGGGGCGGCGGCAAGTGGAACGGCCCGGGCGGAAAGCTGCTGCCCGGGGAGGACCCGGAGGAGGGAGCGGCGCGCGAGGTGCAGGAAGAGACGGGCCTTGTGGCCCGTGCCCTGCAGTTCGCAGGGCTGCTGCGGTTCTACTTCGGTGAAGAGCGCTCCCCCGGCTGGGTGGTGTACGTGTTCACGTGTGACGACTTCTCCGGCACGACCACCGCAGGGCGAGAAGGGACGTTGCAGTGGCACCGGGTGGACGACCTGCCGCTGGACCGCATGTGGGAGGACGACCGACACTGGTTGCCCCGAGTGCTCTTAGGCCAACGGGTCTGGGCCGAGTTCCGGTTCGACGCGGACGCAGAGACCCTGGAAGGCGGCCGGGTGGTG
>BEII01000299.1 GCA_002898935.1 bacterium HR32 | reverse complement strand
CAGGGCCTGGAACACGTTGGTGCCGGGCGAACGCCCCGCGATCTCCGGGGTCACCGTCACCAACAGCGCCACCCCGCGGCGGCGGAGCTCCTCCACGTCCGAACGGGTCAACGTCTGGCTCAGGACCACCTTGTCCTGCAGGTCGTGGGGCATGTAGCGCCGGATGAAGTGGAAGTCGCCACACACCACCTGTGCCCAACGGAAGTACCTGGGGTAACGGGGTGTGGTCTGCTCCTGCCGTTGCCCCGTCGGGTACAGCCACCGGATCGGCAGCCGCGTGAGGACCGGCAGGAGCAGGCGGGCCAACACCTCCACGCTGCGCAGGGACCGTAGCGGGATGGGCAGGCCCAGGGCGAACAGAAAGTCGCCGTACACCACCTCCGCCCCCGCGCGGGCCACGGCTTCCGCCATGCCGAAGCGATCCACGGAGCTCACCTGCAGGACCCGGCGGCCCCGCAGGGAGAAGCCCACCCGCTCGGGCAGGAAGCGGTCCACCACGTACGGCTCCCACGCGTCCTTGAGCCCGCTGCCGTCCACCACGGGCGTCCGCCGGACGCGGGAGCTGGCGCGCAGGGCGTCCCGCACCCAGTAGCGCCGGCGGCCCGCGCGCAAGACGAGGTCCAGCCCGCCGAGGCCGATGGCGTCCACCCGGCCGTCCAGCTCCTCCAACACCCGCGCGTACCGCCGCAGGTCGCCGTCGGTTCCGACCCTCTCAAGCCGCACGGGCTCGCCCAACAGCTCGAGTTCCACGCGGAAGTCCCGCCGGGAAGACCCCAGGCTCACGCTGACCACGTGCTTCACGACGGATCCAATGTACCACGCGGGCAGCGCCGGCTCGGGCCGCCTACCGCGCCTCCGCGCGCCGGTTCCGCAGGAACAGGATCCGCAGCCCGTCCAGGGTGAGCAGGGGGTCGTGGTGGTGGATGCAGGAGAGCTCCTGCGCCAGCAGCCGCGCCCAGCCGCCCGTGGCGATCACCGTGGCGGGCTCGCCCACCTCCCGCTGGATGCGGCGGACGATCTCCTCCACCTGCCCCACGAACCCGTAGAACACGCCCGCCTGCATGGCGGCCACCGTGGACCGCCCGATGGCCGTCTTCGGCTTCTCCAGGTCGATGCGGGGCAGCTGGGCCGTGTGCTCCGCCAGCGCATCCAGAGAGATGCCGATGCCGGGCGCGATGGCGCCGCCGAGGAAGTCCCCCTCCCGGGAGACCGCGGTGAAGGTGGTGGCGGTGCCGAAGTCGCACACGATGCTGGGGCCCCCGTACTTGGCGAAGGCGGCCACGGCGTTACAGATGCGGTCCGCCCCCACCTCCCGCGGGTTCTCGTACAGGATGCGCATCCCCGTGCGCACGCCAGGCCCGACCACCAGCGGCCGCGTCCCGAAGTACCGCTCGCACAGTCGCTCCATGGTGTCCACCAGCGGCGGCACCACGCAGGAGACCGCCACGTCGCGGACGTCCGTCAACGACAGGCCCTCGTGCGCGAACAGGTCCGCGAACAGGATGCCGTACTCGTCCTCGGTCTTCTCCCAGTCCGTGGAGACCCGCCAGTGCACGCGCGGGCCCGTGTCCCGCTCCGGTTCGGGGTAGACCGCGAGCTTGATCTGCGTGTTGTTCACGTTGATGGCGAGCAGCACCGCTCCCTCCCCGTCAGCCGGCCAGCCCGGCGGCCCGCAGCGCGCGTACCGTCGGGACCACCACGAGCACCGCCAACACCGCCTCCGGGAGCCCGTGGGTGACGCCCACGAGGACCGCGGCACCCGGCGGTAGGTCGAACAGCGCCACGATGAGGGCCAGCACGCCCACGGTGTTGGTCAGGCTGCCGGCCACCGCGGCCGCGGCCACGGGGGCCGCCTCACCCCGGAGGACCGCCCACGCGGTCCCTGCCACCAGGGCCGCCGCGAGGGGCGCAAGCCACGGGCGGGCCAGGGCGGCTGCGGCGACGGCGTGGTACGCGTTCGCCAGGGCGTTCCGGGAGACCTCCCCGGATGCGTAAGCGGCCTCGAAGGCTGCAGCGCCGGGGCCGAGCGCTGCGTACGCCGCCGCGCCCACGGCCACCGCGGCCACGGCGCGGGAAGCCCGCTGGCCGAGCAGGGCGAAGGTGTAGTACGCCACGACACCGATCAGGATGCGCGGTCCGAACGCGATCAAGGGGTGCTTGAAGAACGGCAGGGTCGCACGGGTGAAGCTGAAGAAGCCGAACACCGCGCCCACCAGCGCGCCCGCCAGCGGTCCGCGGGCGATCCCGGCCAGGATCGCAGGCACGTGCAGCGTGGTCGCAGCGCCCGCGGGCGTGGGCGCGGGTACGAAGCCCAGCCCCGGGACGGTGGCCAGCAGCGCGGTCACGGCTCCGAGGACTCCGACCAGGGTGACGTGGGAGGCGTCCAGGCGGAGGCTCCTCCGCGGGCGCGGAGGGACCTCGGGGGAAACCTGCATGCCACACCTCCGTTCCAGTCTGGTGTTCTCCAGTACCGGACGGACCGAACGAGGTTCGGTTCGCCGGGTCCGGCTCCCTGGAAGGATGCCGGCCTTCTGGGCGTAGGCTACCAGACGTCCTGGGTGCCGACAAGCGCGCGACGCGCACGTCCGAGAAACCCTCGCGAACCACCCGACCGGGGTGCTTTAGGCGCGGTCCGCGAGGCCCGGGATGCCGTGCAGCCCGCGGGCGGTGCGCACCGCGCGGCGGCACGCCTCGGCCACCACCTGTGGGACCACTGCGGCCACCGCGTCGTACGCACCCTCCGCCTGGCCTACGCTCAGGGCGAAGAAGGTGTCGCCGTCCAGGGTGGTGTGGGAGGGAGAGACCGCCATGGCCAGGCCGTGGTGCGCCACGCGGGCCAGCCGGTTGCACTCCACCTTGGAGAGGCGCACGTTGGTGGCCACGACCCCGACCACCGTGTTGTGGCTCAGCATGCGGGGGGGCACGTACCCGCTCTGCAGCAGGGCGGTGGAGCCCACGAACCCACCTGTCTCGGGGTCACGGGTACCCGCGAGCACCGTGCCGTCCGGGTTCACCACGTCGCCCACCGCGTTCACCACCACGAGGGCTGCCACCACCTGGCCTCCACCCAAGGTCGTGCTCCACGTGCCCACGCCGCCCTTCATGGCCCCGATGGCCCCGAAGAGCTTGCCGACCGTAGCACCCGTCCCCGCACCCACCGTGCCCTCCTCCACGGGGCCCGCGCACGCAGCCTCGCACGCCGCGTAGCCCATGGCGGGCCCCGGTCGCGCGTCAGGCCGGCCCAGCCAGAGGTCGAAGATCACCGCCGCTGGCACGATGGGCACCTTGGCCACCACCACGTCGTAGCCCACGCCCCGCTCCTCGAGGTAGCGCACCACTC
>BEII01000298.1 GCA_002898935.1 bacterium HR32 | reverse complement strand
CCCACCGAATGCCGAGTGCCTCCGCCACGGTGGCCGCCACGTCGGAGAAAGTTTCGCGCACGCCCAGGTCCACCCCTGCCGCAAGCCCCGGCCCGTACGCCAGCAGCGGCACGTACTCGCGCGAGTGGTCGGTGCTGGGTGTGGTGGGGTCGTTCCCGTGGTCTGCGGTCACGATCCACAGGTCCCCCTCCTGCAGCCTCTCCAACAGGGTCGGGAGCTCGGCGTCGATGCGCTCCAGGTCCTGTGCGAACCCGTGAGGGTCGTTGCGGTGGCCGTACTTGGTGTCCAGGTCCACCAGGTTGGCGAACACGAGGCCCCGGTCCAGCTCGGACAGGGCCTGGGCCGTCTTCCGCACCCCGTCCGGGTCGTCCGACGTCAGGATCGCCTTCGTCACCCCGCGGCCCGCAAACAGGTCCGCCACCTTGCCGACGGCCCACACCTCGTAACCCTCCTGGACGAGCCGGTCGAGGAGCGTCGGCGCCGGGGGTTCCAGCGAGAAGTCCTTGCGCCGTTCGGTCCGAACGAAGGCACCCGGACGCCCCACGAAGGGGCGGGCGATCACGCGGCTGACGGCGTGTTCACCCTGCAGGATCCCGCGGGCCACGCGGCACATCTCGTACAGCCGGTCTACGGGGACCACGTCTTCGTGTGCCGCGATCTGGAACACGCTGTCCGCGGACGTGTACACGATCGGATACCCGGTCCGCAGGTGCTCTGCGCCCAGCTCGTCGAGGATCTGGGTGCCGGACGCGGGGCGGTTGCCCAGAGTGCGCGTGCCGATGGCTCTCTCGAACGCCTCCATGACCTCGGGTGGAAACCCGTGCGGGTACGTCGGGAACGGCCGGTCCAGGATTAGGCCTGCGAGCTCCCAGTGGCCGGTGGTGCTGTCCTTGCCCGCGGACCGCTCCGCCATGCGCCCGAAGCACGCCAGGGGCCTAGCAGCCGGGGGCACGCCCTCCACCGCGACCACGTTGCCGAGCCCCAGGCGCTGGAGGGTCGGCAAGCGGATACCGCCCACCGCCCGGGCGGTGTTCTGCAGGGTCGCCGACCCCTCGTCGCCGTACCGCCCCGCGTCGGGCAGCGCGCCCACACCGAGCCCGTCCAGGACGAGTACCACGCACCGGCGCAGGGGCTTCACGGTTCCCAAGCGTCCCGGGGGTGGGCGCGGTCGAACACCTGCCGCACGTGCTGCCGTGCCACGTGGGTGTACACCTGGGTGGTGGCGATGTTGGCGTGCCCCAGCAACTCCTGCACACTGCGCAGGTCCGCCCCTCCTTCCAGGAGGTGCGTGGCGAAAGAGTGGCGCAGCACGTGAGGCGTGACGACTCGGGAGATCCCCGCCGCGCGGGCGTAGCGGCGCAGGGACGCCCAGACCCACTGCCGGGTGAGGCGGCGGCCTGCCCGGCCCACAAACAGAGCGGGACTCCGACGTGCCAGTCGGGGCCGCCCCAAGGCCAGGTACGCCTGCAGGGCCCGGACCGCGTAGGACCCCACGGGCACCACGCGTGCCTTGTCCCCCTTGCCCACCACCCGCAGCAGCTCCGACTCCAGGTCCACGTCGCCCACGTCCAGGCCCACCAGCTCCGAAACACGCAGCCCGCTGCTGTACAGCAACTCGAGCATCGCCCGGTCCCGCAGACCCTCCGGTTCTCTCGGGTCGGGCTGCGCGAGCAGGCGCGCCACCTCCTCCGGAGACAGGACCCGCGGCAGTGCCTGGCCCCGCCGCGGCGAGCTCACGTCCTCCGTGGGGTCGGAGGCCACGTGGCGCTCGCGCAGCAAGAACCGGTAGAAGCCTCGGAGGGCCGCCAGGCGGCGGGCCACGGTGCTCGGGGCGAGCCGCCGCCGGCGCAGGGACACGAAGTACAGGGTCACGAGCGGCCGCGTCACGGCTCCGGGGTCGCGCACGCCCTTCCGGGCGGCGAAGCGCAGGAAGTCCAGTAGGTCGGTTCGGTAGGCGGCGCGGGTACGGTCGGACCGCCCCGCCTCAGCCCCCAGGTAATCCAGGTAGGCGTCCAGGTGGCGGTCGAAGGGTTCAGACTCAGCGCGGCCGGCCATGGCGCTCACAGGCCAGCAGCACCGCGATCACGCTCTTCGCGTCCCAGATCTCGCCCCGCTCCACCAGTCGCCGGGCCTCGGGCAGCGGCACCCGGACGACCTCCATCTCCTCTTCCTCACGCGGTAGAGCGTGGGGCTCCAGGTCGGTGCAAAGGTACAGGTGCAGGCGCTCGGTGAGGAACCCCGGGGAGGGCGCGAACGTCAGGAGGTGTTCGACGCGCCGGGCGCGCACGCCCACCTCCTCCGCCAGCTCCCGCTGTACGCACGCCTCGGGCGCCTCGCCCGCCTCCAGCGTGCCCGCGGGGATCTCCAGGGTCCAGCCGTCAAGCGCCCACCGGTACTGCCGGACCAGCAACAGTTCGTCCTGGGGCGTGAGCACCACCATGCCCACCGCACCTCGGTGTTCCACCACCTCTCGGGTGGTGAGCTTGCCGCTCTGCAGGCGGACCTCGTCCAGCCGCACACGGACCACGCGGCCCGAGAACACCACCTGGCTACGCACCAGCTGCTCGGGCGCCGGCCTCAACCGGCCCCTCCAGGCGCTGTGGGCGTCTCCTCGTACACGGGCGTGCCCTCCCGCGCGGTGCGGTCTCGGTACGCCTCCAGCAGGCGCAGGGTCACCGGCCCGGGCTTGCCCGAGCCGATGGTCCGCCCGTCCACCCACACCACGGGGCCGATCTCCGCCCCCGTCCCGGTGAGGAACACCTCGTCCGCGGTGTACACGTCGTGGAGGGTGAAGGTCCGCTCCACGGCGGCGATGCCCAGGGCCTGGGCGATCTCGAGGACCGTGTCCCGCGTGATCCCCCGCAGGATGCCCAGGTGCGCCGGCGGCGTCCACACCTCCTCACCGTGGACCACGAACACGTTGTCCGCGGTACACTCGCACACGTACCCCTCGTGGGTGAGCATCAACGCTTCGTCCGCGCCCGCCAGGTTCGCCTCCAGGCGCGCCAGGATCTGGTTCAGGTAGTTGAGGGACTTAATCCGCGGGTTCAGGGAGTCGGAGGCATTCTTGCGGTGGGTGGCCGTCACCATCCGCAGCCCCTCTCGGTACGCCCGCTCGGGGTACAGCTGGATGCGGTCCACGATCACCACCACCGTGGGCGTGCCGCACTTCCGCGGGTCGATCCCCAGGTCGCCGGGGCCGCGGGTCACGATGGGCCGCACGTAGGCGTCCCGCAGCCCGTTGCGCCGGACCGTCTCGAGGATCACCCGCTTCATCTCCTCGGGCGGGAGCGGGATGTCGAGCAGGATGGACTTGGCAGACTCGTACAGGCGCTGCACGTGCTC
>BEII01000297.1 GCA_002898935.1 bacterium HR32 | reverse complement strand
TGCGGATCCGCAGGTCCGCGTGCAGGTAGTCTGCGAAGGGCTTGTCGCTGTACCAGCGGGACTCCCAGTCCCGGATGATCCCGATCCGCAACCCCACGGGGTGGACCTTCTGTCCCACGCCTCTTCCCTCCTCAGGCCTCTCGCTCGGCCACCACCACGGTCACGTGGCAGTTCTTCCGGCTCATGACGTCCGCGCGGCCCCGTGCCCGCGGCACCAGCCGCTTCCACGCGCCCCCGCCCGGTCCGCGATCCACCGCGATGCGGGCCACCACCAGGGTGGCGCGGTCCAGCTCCAGGTTGTGCTCCGCGTTGGCCGCCGCGGACCGGATGGCCTTCTCCACCACGCGGGCGGCCCGGTGGGGCATGGCCCGCAGCAGGCTCAGGGCCTCGTCCACGCCGCGGCCGCGGACCGCGTCCGCCACGCGGCGCACCTTCCACGGCGACATGCGCACGTACCGGGCCACCGCCCGCGCTTCCATCTCCGCTCCCTCCTCGGCCTACCCCTTCACGGTCGTGGTCCGCTCCGCGGAACCGCCGTGGCCGCGGAACGTGCGGGTGGGGACGAACTCGCCCAGCTTGTGCCCCACCATGGCCTCGGTGACGTACACGGGCACGTGCTTGCGGCCGTCGTACACCGCGATGGTGTGCCCCACGAACTCGGGCAAGATGGTGGACCGCCGGGACCACGTCCGGATCACCCGCTTCTCCCGCCGCTGGTTGAGCTCCCGGATCTTCTCCAGCAGCGAGGCGTCCACGAACGGTCCCTTCTTCTTCGAACGTCCCATGGCGCCCCCCGCTACTTCCGACGCTTCACGATGTCCTTATCCGACCGCTTCCTGGGCTTGCGGGTCTTCTTGCCCAGGGTGGGCTTGCCCCACGGGGACACGGGGCCGGGCATCCCGATGGGCGAACGGCCCTCGCCCCCACCGTGGGGGTGGCTGCGCGGGTCCTGGGCCACGCCCCGCACCGTGGGCCGGATCCCCAGCCACCGCTTGCGGCCCGCCTTGCCCAGCTTCACCGCCTCGTGTTCCACGTTGCCCACCTGGCCCACGGTGGCCTTACAGCGCAGGTGCACGCGCCGCACCTCCCCCGACGGCAGGCGTAGCTGGGCGTAGCCGCCCTCCTTGGCCATGACCTGGGCCGCGGCACCTGCGGCCCGCACCAGCTGGCCCCCGTGCCCGGGCTCGAGCTCCACGTTGTGCACCAGGGTGCCGACGGGGATGTTCTCCAGCGGCAGGGCGTTGCCGGGCTTGATGTCCGCCTCGGGGCCTGAGGTCACCACGTCGCCCACCTGCAACCCCACCGGCGCCAGGATGTAGCGCTTCTCCCCGTCCGCGTAGTGCAGGAGCGCGATGCGGGCCGAGCGGTTGGGGTCGTACTCGATGGCCGCCACCCGGGCGGGCACGCCGTCCTTGTCCCGCTTGAAGTCCACCAGCCGGTACAGGCGCTTGTGCCCGCCGCCCCGGTGGCGGGTGGTGATCCGCCCCTGGTTGTTCCGCCCCGCGTGGCGGCGCAGCGGCACCACCAGGGACCGCTCGGGCTCCGAGCGGGTGATCTCCTCGAAGGTGTAGGCGGTGGCGAACCGCCGTCCCGGTGTGGTGGGCTTGAACCGCTTGATCCCCATGGCGCACCTACAGGAGCTTCTCGAGGTCGATCTTCTCGCCCTCGGCCAGTGTGACCACCGCCTTCTTCCGCTCGGGGGTCCGGTACGTGTGGCGTCCCCGACGCTTCGTCTTCCCCGGCACCCGCAGGGTGTTCACCTTCACGACCCGCACGCCGAACAGCCGCTCCACCGCCTCCCGGATCTCGGGCTTGGTGGCGTCCCGGGCCACCTCGAAGGTGTACTTCCCCGCCTCCGCACCCCGCATGGACTTCTCGGTGATCAACGCCCGCCGCACGACCTGCCGGTGGTCCATCACGCCAGCACCTCCCGGACCGCGCTCACAGCGTCCCGGCTCACCAGGATGCGGTCCGCCCACAGCAGGTCGGCCACGTTGAGCGTGTTCGCGGTCAGCACCACCACCCTCGGCAGGTTGCGGGCCGCGCGGCCCACCCGGGGGCCTTCCTGACCCACCAGGAGGACCACCCGCTCGCCTGCCACCCCGACCCGCTGGAGGAAGGCGGCCACCTCCCGGGTGCGCCCCTCCCGGACGCCGAACCCCTCCACCACGACCAGCCGCCCGGCCGCAGCGGCGTCGGACAGCACCGACCGGATCGCCAGCCGCCGCATGGCCTTCGGGAGCCGGTGGCTGTAGTCCCGGGGTTTGGGCCCGAAGACCACTCCGCCGCCCACGAAGATGGGCGCCCGGATGTCGCCGTGCCGGGCCCGGCCGGTCCCCTTCTGCCGCCAGATCTTCCGGGTGCTCCCCTCCACCTCGCCCCGGGTCTTGGTGGAGGCCGTGCCGGCCCGCGCGTTGGCGCGCTGGGCGAGGAAGGCCTGGTGCACCACGGCCGCGTGCGGCCGGACGCCGAACACGTCCTCCGGCAGCTCCACCTCGCCCCTCGGCTCACCCGTCGCGCTGTACGCTGCCACCTTCGGCATCCTTCCCTCCGCCGTCACTCTGCCTTTCGCACCATCACGAGGCCGCCCCGGGGGCCGGGGACCGCACCGCGGATGAGCAGCAGGTGGCGCTCCGCGTCCACCCGCACCACCCGCAGCCCCCGCACCGTCACCCGCTCGGCGCCCATGCGACCGGGCATGCGCTTGCCCTTCCACACGCGGCCGACCCCGGAGGTCCCCAAGGACCCTACGGCCCGGTGCATCAGCGACACCCCGTGGGAGTCCGCCTGACCCGCGAAGCCGTGTCGCTTCATGGCGCCCGCAAACCCCTTGCCCTTGCTCGTCCCCGTCACGTTGACCCGGTCTCCCTCGCGGAAGGCCGCCACGGAGATCTCCTGTCCCACCTCGTACGTCTCGTCGTCCCGAAGCCGGACCTCCCGGACCACCCGTCGGGGCGGAACCCCGGCCCGGCGGAACACGCCCCGCAGCGGCCGGCTGAGGCGCCGCTCGGGGACCTCCTCGAACCCCAACTGCACGGCCCGGTAGCCGTCCCGCTCGGGCGTGCGCAGCCCCACCACAACGTTCGGCTGCGCCTCCACCAGGGTGACCGCCACGCGGTTGCCCCGGCTGTCGAACACCTGCGTCATCCCCACCTTCCGTCCCAGGATCGCCGCCATCACACTCCCTCCCTCGGAGGGTCCGCCTACAGCTTGATCTCGATGTCCACCCCGGCCGGCAGGTCCAGGTTCATCAGGGAGTCCACGGTCTTCTGGGTCGGCTCCAGGATGTCGATGAGCCGCTTGTGCGTCAGGATCTGGAAGTGCTCCATGGACTCTTTGTCGATGT
>BEII01000296.1 GCA_002898935.1 bacterium HR32 | reverse complement strand
GGGGATCCTCTTCCCAGTACGGAATCGCGGAGCCCCCCTCGGACAGGTCCATGGCGTTCTTGTCGAGGACCTCTTACCCAGGCCGGCCCGGCTCCCGCCCCGTACCCCGGCCGAACGGGCCGAACCACGCCATCAAGCGCAGGGGTTCCCTGCCCACGGAGAAGTGCTGGTGGAACCACTCCCCACCCATGGGCGCCGCGCTGACCAGACCCACGGGCTCGTAGTCCTGCCGCACGACCTGGTCCGCCCGGCCGGCCTCCCACGGCCGGGTTCCCAACGTCCGGGGCCAGGCGTAGGTGTACCCCTTCCCCTGCACGCAGAGGAGGACCGCGGCGGACTCGTGAGCGTGGGCTTTGGAGTACCGCCCGCTCTCGTGCTGGCCGACCCACAGGTAGAACACGTTTCGGTCCAGGTGGGGCTCAAGGCGCCTAGAGCCGGGAGACCGCCGGTTGTCCAGCGGCAGCTCCAGCGTCCGCACGTCCGGGACGAAGTTCGTGCGCACCATGGCGAGGCCCCGGTACGGGTCCGGCTCACGCTCGTCCAGCCTAGGACGGAAGTAGTCTTCGTCTTCCTCGCCGTAGCGGTCCCGGAACACGTAGGGGCACTGAAACACGAAGTCCACCCCGTTGAACAGGTTCATGACCACGGGTGCGGTGGTGCCGACCAACAGGAGGGCGGGGCCGCTCGAGAGGCCGTTCAGCACGCGGTGGTACGCGTTGAGGGGGATGGTGAAGAGGGAGCCGGGCTGCCACTCGAACACCTCACGCCGTCCGCCCTCCCGCACCCACACCTCGGTAGCCCCGCGGCCCTCCACCACGTACACCACTTCCTCGTACAGGTGCCGCTCCACCGCCAGGGCGCCTGAGGGGGGCACTTCCACCACGTACATGCCCCAGATGCCCTCGGTCCCGTAGAGCTGCACGTACGCGCCGCGGCCTCCCAGCCGCGGCCACGGCGTCAGCTCCAGATCCTGCACCCGCCGCACGCCAACCCCGCGGTAGACGGGTACCCCCTCCGACTCCATGAAGCGGTCGTACACCGACGGCGGCCGCCGCCAACGCCCGTAACCGGCCCGGCGCTCGCCGGTAGGCTCCTGCCAGCCCCCCCTCATCGCCCCAACCACACGCCGAGCACGCCGGTGGGGATCGGCAGGTGTAGCAGCCGGACCATGAACCCCTCCAACGCCACCCAGGTGACCGCAGCCGCCCCCAGGGAGAACGTCCAGCTCTCTCCACCGGCCCAGCGCAGGTAGGCCAGCACGAGCACCACCATGGCCGGCAGCAGCCCCACCAGCCAGCCCGCCACCAGAAACCCGCCGACCCACGCGCAGGCCTCCAGGGTGCGGCGGCGCACCACCTCCGGCGGGAGGTCGTGTTCAAACGAGAGATCCACCCGGCTCCCGGGCTTTTCCCCACGGCCTGAGAGCGCCAGCACGCAGCACGCCGCGCAGGCCACCACCACCGCGCCCGCCATGGCCCGCGGGTACAAGGCGGCCTTGATGGGCCACGGCGTCGCCAGGGTGAACGCCCACAGGCCCAGGGCCAGGAGCAAGGCGCTGAACAGCGCCTCGGGTATACTCCGTTCGCCGCGCTCACTCCGCATGGGCTGCCTCCCTCAAAACCGCGCCGCTCCGGCGCTCCCGCCACTCTTGCAGCAGCGGGACCACGAGCACCGCCACGGTGAGTGCCATGAGCACCACGACCGCGGGCCGGCCCAGCCAGTCCCACCCGTAGCGGGCCACGGAGATCCACAGGTACCGCTCCGCGATGTCGCCCAACACCAAGCCGAGCACCAGGGGCGCCCGCGGCCAGCCGAAGGACACCATGGCGTAGCCCAGGGCGCCGAAGGCGACCGCCACCAGCACGTCCCCCCAGCTGTTGTTGGCGGTGTACGCACCCAGGAACACCAAGAGCATCAGGAAGGGGACGAGCCGCGTGGCCCGGATGGTGGTGAGCCTGGCCAGGTAGGGCAGAAGGGGGAAACAAAGCGCCACCGTCACCACGTTGGCGAGCACCAGGGTCCAGACCATGGAGTACGTCACGGGCAGGTGGCGACTCAGCATGTCCGGACCGGGGACCAGCCCGGTGAGGAAGAACCCGCCCAGCAGCACCGCCATGGCCGAGCTCCCGGGCACGCCGAAGGCCACGGTGGGGATGAGCGCCCCGCCTTCCTTTGAGTTGTTGGCGGCGCCGGGACCGAGGACTCCCCGCACGTCGCCCTGGCCGAACCGCGCCCGTTCCTCCGCGGTGCGGGCGCTCTGCACCGCGTGGCCGTAGCTCACCCACTGGGCCACCCCGCCTCCGAGCCCGGGCATGATCCCGAGGAACGTCCCGATGAGGCTGCAGCGCAGGGTGAGCCCGAGGTGTCGGAAGCAGTCCTTCACGCCGTCCCACACACCCGTGAGCCGGCCCGCAGGCATGGTGGTGGCGATGGAGGTGCGCCGCACCATGAGGTCCAGGATCTCCGGGATCGCGAACAGTCCCACGACCGCGGGGACGAGGTCGATCCCACCCCACAGGTACAGTTGCCCGAAGGTGTACCGGAGGATGCCTGCCTGCGGGTCCTGCCCCACGGAGCTCACGAGAAGTCCCAGGGCTCCGGCCGCGACCCCGCGGGCAAGGCCCCGGGCACCCCGGCCGCTCAGCGACGCGATGAAGGCGATGCCCATCACCGCCAGCAGGAACAGCTCCGGAGCGCCGAAGGTGAGGACCAGGGGACGGACCACGGGGATGGCGGCGGCGAGGGCCGCCGCCCCCACGAGCGCCCCGATGAGGGAGCTCATCAGGTTGGCGCCCAGAGCCCGCCCCGCCTCGCCCTTCTTGGCCATGGCGTGGCCGTCCAACACCAGCGCCGCGCTGATGCCTTCCCCGGGGATCCCGAACAGGATGCTGGTGAGGTCGCCCGTGGTGGCGACCACCGAGTGCATGCCCAGGAGGAACGCAAACGCCTGCACAGGCTCCATGCCGTATACGAAGGGCAGCATCAACGCCAGGGTCACGGTCCCGCCGAGCCCTGGCAGGATCCCCACCCAGAACCCGAGGAACACGCCGAGCAACATGTACGTGAGCACGTTGGGCTCGAGGACCCGAACGAGCCCTTCCAGGAGCGCCTCGACCATAGCCCCTCCTTGACCCGACCTACTCGCCGAACCGGAAGAACGACTTGAACACCCGGACCACGGCCGGCGGGCTCGCGAGCACCTCCTCCACGATGCGCAGGCACGCCTCGCCGGGCGTGTAGACCACCTCAAACCCGAGCCGTTCGGCTTCCTGTCGGAAGGCGGCGTCCTCCGCCAGCCGGCGGAACGCCTCCCGGTACAGGCGCACCAGTCCTGCGGGAGCGCCGGGCGGGGCGACGAGAGGCCGGCCG
>BEII01000295.1 GCA_002898935.1 bacterium HR32 | reverse complement strand
TGGAGCCGGTGAACGCCACCTTCCGCACGAGGGGGTGGTGGACTAAGGTTTCCCCGGCCTCCGGCCCTGCCCCGGTCACCACGTTGAACACGCCCGCGGGCAGGCCGGCCTCGTACAGGAGCTGTGCGATCCGCAGGGTGGTGAGGGGGGTGGTCTCCGCAGGCTTGGCGACTACGGTGTTGCCGGCCACGAGCGCCGGGCCCAGCTTGTTGCCGAGCAGGGTGGTGGGGAAGTTCCACGGGACGATGGCCGCCACCACGCCCACCGGCCGCTTGAGCACCAGTCCGTAGGTCCCCTCGTCCAGGTTGGGCACGTAGCCGCCCCGCAGGTTCCGTCCCAGGCCTGCGTAGTGGGTCAGGGTCTCCACGAAACGGCGGACCTCCAGCCTGGCCTCGCGCAACGGCTTGCCCTGCTCGAGGGTCAGGCTACGGCTCAGCTCGTCCAGGTGCTCGTGCACGTGGTGGGCGGCCCGCAGCAACAGGTCGCCGCGCCGCGCAGCAGGCATCTCCGACCAGCTCCGGAACGCCTCTTGGGCGCTCCGGACCGCCAGGTCCACCTCCTCCGGCCCCGCGAGCGGGACGGTGTCCAGGACCTCCTCGGTGGCCGGGTCCACCACCGGGAAGCGCTCGCGGTGGCAGCGGACGAACTCACCGCCCACGAACATCTCAGCCACCTGCCCACCCCCCTTACCGGCCGTGAAACCGGGGCGCTCGCTTCTCCAGGAACGCCCGGATCCCCTCTTGCGCGTCCTCGCTGCGGAACAGGCCTTCCACCAGCTCCCGCTCCAGCCGCAGCCCGTCCTCCAGGGGCCGGTCCAGGCCGAGCCGGACCGCAAGCTTGATGGCTCCCACCGCGCGGCTCGGGCCCGCCGCGAGCTTGCTGGCGTAGTCGGCCGTCTCCTCCGCCAGGCGCTCCGCAGGCAACAGCCGGTCCAGGATGCCACACGCGTGCGCTTCCTCGGGCGAAAGGGTGCGGCCGGTGACCATCAGGTCCAGGGCGCGGCTCCACCCCACCAGGCGGGGCAGCCTCTGCGTGCCGCCGTTGCCGGGCAGCAGGCCCAGCGTGACCTCCGGCAGGCCCACACGGTAGCTGCCCTGGGCGCCGAACCGCAGGTCGCAAGCCAGCGCGATCTCCAGGCCGCCGCCCAGCGCGTGCCCGGCGATCTGCGCCACGAACACCTTGGGGATGCGGGCGACCCGCGCCAGCACCTCGTGGGCCCGGCGCACGAGGTCCATGTTGCGCTCGGGTGGGTTGTCCGAGAACGCCCGCACGTCCGCGCCCGCGGAGAAGAAGCGGTCCAGGGCGCTGCGCACCACCACGGCCCGCACCTCTGGGTCGGCCTCCACCTGCCCGACCGCCTGACCCAGCTCCTCCACGAACACGGAGTCGTAGCTGTTGGCCGGCGGTCGGTTGAGGGTGATGTAGCCCACGTTGCCCTCGCGGACGAACTCCACCGCCATCGCGCCCCTCCTACCCCAGCCCGCCGACCACCACGGACTTGAGTTCCACGTAGTAGTCCAGCGCCTCCACGCCGTGCTCCTTGCCGAACCCGCTCTGCTTGGTGCCGCCGAAGGGCAGCTCGTCGTACCCGTAGTGCACCTGGTTCACCCACGTCATCCCGGCCTCGAGCTCCTGCACGGCCTTGTGGATCCACCGGACGTTGGACGTCCAGATGGACGACCCCAGCCCGTAGGGGGAGTCGTTCGCCAGGCGGATGGCCTCGTCCATGTCGCGCACCCGGAAGACCGGCAGGACCGGCCCGAAGACCTCCTCCTGCACCACCCGGGAGTCGTGGGGGACGTCCACCAGGACCGTGGGCTCCAGGAAGTGCCCCTGCTCCCGGCCCTCCGGGACGCGGCCTCCGTACGCCACCCGAGCGCCCCGCTGTAGGGCGTCCTGCATCTGCGCGAGCACCTCCGCCCGCTGCTGGGCGGTGTGCAGGGGACCGATGCGGATCTTCGGCCGCTCGGGCCGCACCCAGCCCTCTCCGGGTTCGTACCGGCTGACCCCCGCGAGCAGCTTCTCGAGGAAGGGCTCGTAGACGTCCTCAAACACGTACACCCGTTTGGCGGCAAGACAGCTCTGCCCGCAGTTCCAGTAACGTCCCACCAGGACTCCTCGAACCGCCTGGTCCAGGTCCGCGTCGGAGCACACGATCACGGGGTCAGATCCTCCCAGCTCGAGGGTCACCCGCTTGAAGGCCGGACCCGCCACCTCCATCACCCGCCGGCCGGTGGCGGTCTCGCCCGTGAAGGCCACGCGCACCACATCGGGGTGCGCCACCAGGTGCTCACCCACCACCCGCCCGGGGCCTGTGACCACGTTCAACACGCCCGGCGGAAGGCCGGCTTCCTGCAGCAAGCCGACCACCCGGGTGGCGGCGAGCGGCGTGGTGCTGGCAGGCTTGACCACCACGGTGTTGCCGGCGATCAGGGCCGGACCGACCTTCGTACCCATCAGGGTCAGGGGGTAGTTCCACGGCACGATGGCCGCCACCACCCCCAGGGGGCGGCGCACCACCAGCCCGAAGGACGTGCCCAGGTGCGAGGGCAAGGGGACGTAGCTGCCGCGCAGCTTGCTGGCCAGGTCGGCGTAGTACGCCAGGCCATGGAGGAGGTGGTTGAGTTCCGCCAGCGCTTCGTGGGTGGGCTTCCCCTGCTCCCGCACCAGGAGGTCCGCGATCTCGTCCTGACAGGCCCGCACGCGCTCTAGACCCCTGCGCAGCGCCTCTGCGCGGTGTTCGGGGTCTGTGCGCGACCACTCCGGGAAGCTGGCCTTGGCTGCCGCGACAGCCCGGTCCACGTCCTCGGGGGTGGCCTGCGGCACGGTGTCCACCACCTCGCCCGTGGCGGGGTTCAGGACCGGCACGTGCTCCCTGGACGCGCCGTCTACCCACTCACCTGCCACCAGCATCTTGGCCATGCCCAAACCTCCTCAGCCCCGCCGGATCTCTTCGAACGGACTGCGGCAGCGGGCGCACAGGTACGAGCGCGTCAGCAGCTGCGGTCCGAACTCCCCCACCCGCTCCACCTCCTCCGAGCCGCACCACGGGCAGCGCACGTCCTCCCTTGCACGACTCCAAGAATCACCGCGCGACCTTCGGGGGTCCCGGTCCGGTCTGCCCGACAGGTCTTCGGGACAGGCTCCTAGCCGACGCCCATCCCCTCCCCGATCCGCACCGGCGAGGGCGCTAGCTCCTCCTGGACCCTGCGCAGGTACCGTTCCCGGAGCTGAAGGCCGTCCGCGTCCAGCACGCCTAGCGCCTTCAGCGCGTCGCTCCCGGCGGTCGCCGACCCCAGCCACTCCAACACCTCCTGCAGTCGCTCGACCAACAAGGCCTCCGTTCTCCGCGCGGATCCGCCGGCCAGC
>BEII01000294.1 GCA_002898935.1 bacterium HR32 | reverse complement strand
CTTCTGGGATCCGCAGGTCGCGGACGTGCAGCGAGTGGCCCACCCCAAGGCCCGAGACGTCCGGCTCCAGGTGCTCGGGCAGGTCGGTGGGCAGCCCGCTCACCTCCACCTCGTGCCGGAGGAACTCCAGAACCCCGCCCTCGCGGACGCCAGGCGCCTCCCCCCGCAGGACCACGGGTACGCGGGCGTGCACCCGCTCCGTGAGGCTGACCCGGTGTAGGTCCACGTGGATCACCCGCCGGGACAGCACGTCCCGTTGCAGGTCTTGCAGCATGGCGAGCTCGTTGCGCACCTGGCCGTCGTCGCGGACCACCACATCCACCAGCACGTTGGCCCCGGCCGCGGCCTGCAGCGTGCCTTCCAGCGCACGGACGTCCACCGCGATCGGCAAAGGCTCTATCCCCCGGCCGTACAGCACGCCTGGCACCCGGCCGGCGCGGCGCAGCTTGCGGGCAGCACCCTTCCCCGTCTGCCGACGGACCTCCACCTCCAACGTCACCCGTTGCATCGGTTGCCTCCTTCGGAACCTCCGAAGGCCGATTATAGCAGCTCCGGGGCTTCCTCCCCTTCTAACCGCTTGAGGAGGTCCCCGACCCGTCTTTCCAGTTCGTCCCGAGCCCTCCGGAACGCCTCCAGCACCGCCTCCTGCGCCCCGTGCACCTCCGCGGGGTCCGGGAGGTCCCAGTGCAGGGTTCTGGCCCCGGGGAAAACAGGACAGCTCTCACGGGCTCGGTCGCACACCGTCACCACCCAGTCGAACCGTTGGCCCTGGAACTCCGATACGGGCTTGGACCTCTGCCCCGTCAGGTCTATCCCCCGCTCCGCCATGACCTGCACCGCCAGCGGGTGCAGCCCCTTCGGCTCCGTCCCAGCGCTCGAGACTTCCACCTGCCCCCCGGACAGGTGTCGCAGCCAGGCTTCCGCCATCTGGGACCGGGCGGAGTTTCCGGTGCACAGGAACAGGACCCGCACGGCTACACGTTCAGTTCCCGCAGCTCGCCCGTCACCATGTAGATGATGCGCTCGGCGACGTTGGTCACGTGGTCCGCGGCGCGCTCCAGGTGCTGCGCCACCAGGATGAGGTCCAGGGCGCGGGAGATGGTCCGGGGGTCTTCGACCATGTAGGTGATCAGCTCGCGGAACACCTGGCTGCGGAGGGCGTCCACGGTGTCGTCCTTCTGCACCAGGGCCTCCGCCAGCGCCGCGTTCCGCTGGACGAAGGCCTGCAGGGCGTCCTGGAGCATCTCCTGTACCAGCCGCTCCATGTAGGGGATGTCCACCAGCGGCTTGAGCAGCGGCTCTCGGCTGAGCCGCTTGGTGGCCTTGGCGATCCCCTCCGCGTGGTCCGCCATGCGCTCCAGGTCGATGGAGATGGCGAACACGGACATCAACACCCGGAGGTCGCCCGCCATGGGCTGCTGGGTGGCCAGCAGCTTGGCCACCCGCGCCTCCAGGTCCAGGTGCAGGCGGTCCACGACGTCGTCCTCCGCGATCACCGCCTCCGCGGCCTGCACGTCCTGCCGCTTCAGTGCCTCCACGGCCCGCCGGATGAGGTCCCCGGCCAGGCTGCCCATGCGCACCACGTCCTCCTCCAAGGCGCGCAGGGCCTCCTCGTACGCCTCCCGGATGTGCCGGCCGGACACGGTCCCACCCCCCTTCAGCCGAACCGGCCCGTGATGTAGTCCTCCGTCCGGCGGTCCCGCGGCCGAGTGAACAGCTCCTCCGTGGGCCCGAACTCCACCAGCTCGCCGTCCAGCAGGAACGCGGTGAAGTCGGACACCCGCGCCGCCTGCTGCATGTTGTGGGTGACGATGACCAGGGTGTAGGTACGCCGGAGGTCCTCCATGAGGGCTTCGATGCGGGCGGTGGACACGGGGTCCAGGGCGGAGCACGGCTCGTCCAGCAGCAGGACCTCGGGCTCGATGGCCAGGGCCCGGGCGATGCACAGCCGCTGCTGCTGCCCGCCAGAGAGTTCGAGGCCGCTCTTGCGGTGCAGGTCGTCCTTGACCTCGTCCCACAGGGCTGCCTGGCGCAGCGCCCGCTCCACCTGTTCGTCCAGCTCCCGGCGACTCAGGCGGCGGTGCAACCGCAGGGCGAACGCCACGTTCTCGTAGATGGACTTGGGGAAGGGGTTTGGCTTCTGGAACACCATCCCGATCCGGACCCGCACCTCCACCGGGTCCACGTCCGGGTCGTACAGGTTGCGGCCCCGGAACCACACCCGGCCCTCCGTCCGGACTTCAGGGATGAGCTCGTTCATCCGGTTGATGGCCCGCACCAGGGTGCTCTTGCCGCACCCCGAGGGGCCGATGACCGCGGTGATACGGCGCTCGGGCACCTCCAGGCTTACCCCTCGCAGGGCCGGGCGGGCACCGTACCACACCCGCAGGTCCTCCACCCGCAGCACCGGCTCGGCCCCGGGCAGGGCCTGTCGCGCCACTTCGGGTCGGAGGTGTGCTCGCACGGTGGCGTCCATGGCCGTCCTCCTCACCACCGAATCCGGGACCGGTTGCGCAGCCAGATGGCGGTGGCGTTCAAACCGAGCAGCACCGCCAGGAGCAGCAGGATCCCTGCGGCCGCCAGCCGGTGGAACTCCGGATTCGGCAGCGACACATAGTTAAAGATCTGGATGGGCAGCACCGTGAAGTAGTCCCACACGCTGCGGGGTAGGAACGGGACGTACTGCAGCGCGCCCAGCATGATCAAGGGGGCGGTCTCGCCCACCGCGCGGGAGAGGGCCAGGATGATGCCGGTCAAGATGCCTGGCGCGGCGTAGGGGAGCACGTGGTGCCGGACCACCTCCCAGCGGCTCGCCCCCAACGCGTAGGCGGCCTCCCGCATGGAGAAGGGGACCGCGCGCAGTGCCTCCCGCGCGGTCAGGATGGTCAGGGGGAGGACCAGCAGCGCGAGCGTGAGGGCGCCCGCCAGCAAGCTCTTGCCCATCCGCAGGCCCTCCACGAACAGGCCCAGCCCCAGCAGGCCGTACAGCACCGAGGGTACGGCGGCCAGGTTCGCCACGTTCACCTCCAGCAGGCGCGTGAGCCGCCCCGGCCTCGCGTACTCCTCCAGGTACACGGCGGCCAGCACACCCAGCGGGAACGCCACCAGGGCCATGATGGCCGCCACGCACACCGTCCCCACGAGCGCGCTGGCGTAGCCAGCCCGGTGGGGGAACCGGGACGGGAAGTTGGTGACCAGCTCCGGCCGGAGGTAGGGCGCGCCGTCCCGGGCCACGTCCACCAGCAGGATCCCCAGAAACACCAGGCCGACCAGCGTGGCCACCTGGCAAGTTGCCACAAACACCGCTCCCGCACGCTCGCGCCGGGCGAGCCGCTCCCGCCACCCTGCGTCCGCCACCGACCGCACCGTC
>BEII01000293.1 GCA_002898935.1 bacterium HR32 | reverse complement strand
CCAGGAGCGGGCTCAGCGGCAGATACGCGATCACGGGACGGATCGCCTCCGGCATCATCTCCCGCGGCCAGAAGGTCCCGCTCAGGAACATCATGGGAAACCAGACCACACTCCCCAGGGCCCGCGCTGCGTCGCTGGTTCGGGTTACCGTGGACACCGCGCACCCTAGGGCGCCGAAGGCGACGGCGCCGCCCAGGGCAAGCAGTCCCAACTCCACAACGCTCCCCTGGGTGCGCGCGCCGAAGGCGAAAGTCCCGACCAGGAACACCACCAGGGTCTGGAAGAGCATCGTGACGACCGTGCGGCACATTAGTCCCCCGAGGAACAGGGCTCGGGGGACCGGGGTGCTCAGGATCCGCTGGAGGAGCCGGCTTTCCCGCATCTCCGCCACCACGGGGGTAACGCCCATGAAGGCGGCCTGGCCGATGGTCATGGCGAGGATCCCGGGCAGGAGGAAGTCAAAGAACCGCATCTCTTTCCCCTCCACCGCGATCGTCTGAACCCGGAGGAAGGGCGTTGCACCGGCGATCTTTAGGTTCGCCTCGGCCACAAACCGCTGGAAGGCCGCCAGCGCCGCCTGCGCGGTCTGCGGGCGCGCCTCGTCGTAGAACACTTCCAGGGTCGTCCTGTGGGCCGGCACCACCACGACGAGCGTCCGCCGTCCCTCCCGGAGACCTTGGAGTGCCTCCGCCCGCGGCTCCCGAAACACGCGGAAGAAAGACACAGACCGCAGGCCGGTCTCCAGCGTCCTTGCGACCTGCGAGTTCCCTTCGTCCACCCACGACACGGAGAGGGTCAAGGTGTCCTGCCGCCCGAACGCGAGGCCCACGAGCCCCATGAGCAGTAGCGGAAACGCGACCTGCCAGAACACCGCGCCGCGGTCCCGGAGGAACGCCCGGACGCCCGTGCGCGCGAGCTCTACCACCGCCCTCATTCCCGCAGCCTCCTTCCGGTCAGTGTGAGGAACACGTCTTCCAGGGTGGGTTGGTGCAGGTGCAGGTAGCCGCAGGCGATCCGACCGGTCCGGGTCTCCACGAGGGCGTGCAGCGTCTCGAGCGGGAGCAGGGTGTGGACCCAGGTCTCCCCGTTCCGACGGACCGCGGCCTGCACGCCTGGCAGCTCCCGGACCAGCTCGTCCGGCAGCTCGCCCCCGATCACGAGGGTGCTCGAACCACCGTAGGCTTGGATCAGCTCATGCGGGATCCCTTGCGCGAGAATCCGGCCGTGGTCCAGGACGGCGACCCGGTCGCACAGGCGCTGCGCCTCCTCCATGAAGTGCGTCGTGAGGACCACGGCCCGGCCCTCACCGCGCAGCCCCTCGATGATCCCCCACACGTGCCGCCGCGCCTGCGGGTCGAGACCCGTGGTGGGCTCGTCCAAGAACACCACCTCCGGGTCGTTCACCAGGGTCAGGGCGAGGCTCAGGCGCTGCCGCAACCCGCCCGAGAGGTCCTCCACCAAGGTCCTGGACCTCTCCGCAAGACCCAGACGTTGGAGGAGCACGTCGGCTGCGACGCTGCGGCGGTGGAAGGAGGCAAACAGCCTCACGGTCTCGCCCACGGTGAGGCGAGGGAAGAAGCCGGCCTGCTGGAGCTGGACTCCGATACGCGCTTTCACGGCCTGTGGGTCGCGTCGTACGTCCACCCCGGCCACCCGGATGGTTCCCCCATCCGGCCGTCGCAGTCCCTCCAGGATCTCGAGGGTCGTGGTCTTGCCGGCCCCGTTGGGGCCCAATAGGCCGAAGACCTCGCCTGCGTGGACTTCCAAGGAGATCCCGGCCACGGCCACGACTTCACCGTAGCGCTTCACGAGGTCCCGCACCTCGACGACCGGACCCATCGCGACACCTCCGGCCCCGACGGTACGGCGGGGTTCGGGCCGTGTCGAGCGACGCCGGTCACAGGTCTCCCGAGGAGGTCACGTGACTCCGGTCACGCAGCGGCCCCGCGGTGGCGGAACCGCTGCCATCGTCCGGACGGAACCTCGTGCTCAGTCCCTGGGTACCACCGGAACCAGCAGGGACGACGGGGTCGGGCCTCCCGTATACACGCGCACGCGGCCTCCGTATAGCTCCGGTCTGCGGTCCCACGGGTCGTTGTGGAGGAATGGGCCGGAGCCCCGAAACGCCCGCCAGGGCCCTACCCCCGCCACTTGGTCGGGCCTCTCGAAGTCGTGGCCCTGGATCGTGAGGGTGAGGGTGTAGCCAGGGGGCACGACGATGGAAGTGGGCCAGATCTCCACGTCCACCTCGTACACCTCGTGAGGCGAGAGGGGCTGCAGTTCGTCGTGGGTGTGGTAGGGCCGGTAGGGTGTCGAGCGCTCGGGGTCCAGCTTGCGGTGGGAGGCCCGCAGCCAGCCCTGGGCGATGGGCCCCCGCGGGTCCAGCGCACCCTGGAAGGTGACCTCGCGGCCCTCCGGGTCGAACAGCTGCACCACCAGGAACAGGTCCGCATCCCGGGTGGTAGAGGACACGAACAGCTTGGCCGCCAGCGGGCCGGTGATCTCTGTCTCTTCCTGGAAGGGCGCGGTGCGGAAGGTCACGCCTCCCCGCATGGCCTCGTACTCCCGCAGGCCCTGGCGCGCCGGCGGTTCGGAGTCCAGGGTGCCCGACGCTGCGTTCAAGTACAACCTGGTCCAGCGGGTGCGTGCGAGCGGCCACTCGCCCTCCCGCCGGAACTCGAACCCGTCCACGTGCCGCACGTTCAGCAGGACCCTGGCCTCCCGGTCCCAGCCGTTGCGCTCGCCCTTCAGGTAATAGTCGAAGAAGCGCTTCTGCAGCTCGAGGCCGTAGTTGGTGTAGTAGTGGGTCCAGTGCTCCAGGCCGTGGATCTCCAACCACTTCTCCGCCGACGCGGCCTGCACGAACGCCTCCACGTTGCCGCGGAGGTGTAGCCCGTGGCCGCCCCAGTTCCCCGCAGACAGGAAGGGTACCGTCACCCGAGACCAGTCCGCGGACCGGACTTGGTACCAGTCGTCCAGCAGCTCCCGCCTGCGCGCTTCCTGGAAGGGGTCGGTGCGGTTGCGGGCCAGCTCGTCGTCCGGGAGGGTCTCGGGGCCTGCCACCAGCAGGCCCGTGACCGGGTCCACGTAGCCGCGGGCGCCGTAGCCGTGCTGCAGGGGGTGCACCTGTCCCCGGTACCAGGAGTCGGTGAAGGTGGACAGGATGCCGCCGTGGCGGTGCCAGTCGCGGTAGCTGTCCGCAGCCCCCTCCCAGGCACACATGGCCACCAGATGGGGCGGTTGCATCCCGGCCACCAGCCACTGGTTGATGGCGTAATAGGAGATCCCGGAGAGCCCGACCTTGCCGTTACTCCACGGCTGCGCCGCCGCCCACTCGATGCACGCGTACATGTCCTGCATCTCTCTGGGCGAGAAGATGTCCA
>BEII01000292.1 GCA_002898935.1 bacterium HR32 | reverse complement strand
GGAAGGACGGACACCACAGGCCTTCCGGTACCGACGGAAGGGGGAGGTACTGGGATTGGGCCGCATGGGTGCGGTGGCGGAAGCCTTCGGCGTGCGCCTCGTGGGGCTGCCTGCGTGGCTTGTGGCAAGCCTGGTGCACCTGGTGCGGCTGCCGGACTGGGGCGACCGGGCCGCGGTGGCGTGGGAGTGGGCCAAGGACGCGGTCGGGCTCGGGCGGCCGGCGTCCCGGGAGGACGAACCGTGATCGTCGGCGCCTTCGTGCCCCGGTCTGTGTGGCAGGACGCCCCAGGCGTCGGTCGGCTCTTGGACACCTTGGCGCGGGCGGGAGTCCACGCGGTGTTCACGGAGGCGGAGGAGTACGAGGCGAGTTGGGTCGAGCTGGCCCACGGCCACGGCCTAAGGTTCGTGGCGGGGGTCGCGTGCTTCTCCGACCACGCCCGGGGGAACGCGGTCCTCCGCAGCCGCCCGGAGCTGTGGCCCGTGCTCCAAGACGGGTCCTTGCGTCCGTTTGAGGACTGGTACGTGGGCGTGACCCCCACGTACGAGGACTACGCGGAACAGCGCCTGCGGAAAGTGGAGGAGGTGGCCACAGGGTACGGTGTGGACGGGCTGGTTCTGGACTTCGTCCGCTGGCCGCTGCGGTGGGAGGTGGAAACCCGGCCCGGCAGGAAGCCGCTGCAGGCGGGGTTCGACCCGCACACGTTGCGGCGCTTCGAGGCGTGGAGCGGGCTGCGCGTACCGCACGGGCAAGCCTCAGAGCGCGCCCGGTGGGTCTTGCAGCACGCGCAGGACGCGTGGCGGGAGTTCCGCTGCGCGGTGATCACGGACTTCGTGGCCGAGGCCGCCCGGCGGGCGCGCTCGCTGCGGCCTGGCCTCTGGCTCGGCCTGTACGCGGTGCCGCTGCCGCCAGAGGACCAGGAGATGCTCACGGGGCAACGCATCGGCGCCCTGGCGCAGCACGTGGACGTGGTCGCTCCCATGGCCTACCACCGGCTTGTAGAACGCCCCGTGCCGTGGGTGGCGGAGGTGGTGGCCCAGCACGCGGTGTCCGCGCCCGGCCGGGTCCTGCCGGTGGTGCAGGTGGACGGCCCGCCTTGGGAGGTGGGAGAGGCGGTGGCGCTGGCCTTGGGCGTTCGGGGCGTGTGCGGAGTCGTCGTCTTTCCGGGGACCGCCGTCGAAGACGCAGAGCGCCAACGGGCTTTGCGCCGCGGCCTAAGTTCAGAAACCAGTCTCGCGGTCGAGGATCCCCAGCTGTCGGGCCCGCCGCTCGCTGAGGCCGAACGCCAGGAGGCCACAGGCGGCAAACGCCGCAACCAAGACCGCCAGGGTAGCCAGGACCTGTAAGTCTGAGGCCCACGGGAACGACTGCGGAGAGTTCTCAGGCAGCCACACCCGGCGCAGCGCCTCCAGCCACCAAGACACGGGGAGCGCGGACGCCACCTGGCGCAGCGGCTCCGGCAGCACCGTCACCGGGAACAGGGCGCCGCTCACAAGGTACAGCGCCGCGCCCACGGCCTCGGGCATCCTCCAGGCCTCGCCGGACACGCACAGCACCCCAGCGGCGGTCGCCAGCCCCAGCGCGAGCACGCCGGTCACCCCGGTGGCCCACGCGCATAGGAAGTACGGGAGCTCTCCTAGCTCGAGCCGCAAGGGCACGCCGAGCACGGCCCATCCGAACAGCAGCGTGACCGCGACGGCAGCGGAGGCCGAGGCCACGAGGGCGAGCGCGCGGCCTACCAGGTACGCTCGGAACGAGACCGGGGCCGTGTACACGTAGCGCAGGGTGCGCCAGTGCTCCCGATCTCCCACGACCGCCCACGCCATGCCCTGCATGCCCGCGACCACCGCGGGCCAGAACGCCGTCCCGACCACCAGGAACCCCAGGGCCGGGCCTGCGGCGGGACCCGCAGCTGCGCGTACCATGAACAGCAGGATGAGCAGCCCGCCGAGGGGACGCACCACCTGGTAAAGGGCGAACAGCAAAGGGTCGGTCCAGTTGCTCTCCACCTGCCAGCCCAGCCAGAAGGCGGTCCTGAGGGTGCGCCAGGCGGTCCTCACGGTTAGAAGCGCAGGCTGAGACGGCCCTCGCGGCGCGCCAGGTGCTCCATGCGGCGCAGGGAAGCGCGGGCGGCTAGCGCGAACGCAGCCGCCAGGCCCACGAGCAGCCACAGCTCCACGTGTACCGGCAGGAAGGCGGGGTGCAGCGGCCCGAACATGAGCTGCCGCAGGGCGTCCAGGGCCAAGGTGAGGGGGATGAGGGAAGCCGCGGCCGCGGTCCAGAAGCCCAGGGCCCGGACGGGGAAGTAGAACCCGGAGAGCAGGAACACCGGCTCCATGAACAGGTTCGCGGTGTGCCACGCCTCTCGGCCCCACAGGAGGAACGCGCTCGCGAAGGTGACACCCAACCCGTAGAGGGCCACGAGGGCCACCGCGAACACCGCGAGGAACAGGCCCAGGTCGCGGACCGGGAGGGAAACCCCGAACAGCAGGCTGCCTGCGGCCACGATCAAACCCGCGCGCAGGAGCGTGGCCACCGCCCCGCCCAGGGACATCCCGAGCAGGATGGGTACGAGCCCGCAGGGCACCACCATGTACAGCTCCAGGTTGCCGGCCATCTTGTCCCAGTAGAACTGCGCGGCCATGGACCACAGGACGTTCATCCAGAAGGCCATGGCGGCTCCGCCCATGATCGCGTACGCCACTAGGTGGTCGGGGGCCCCGAGGCTGCGGTACACGTACACCAGCGCCACGCTGCCGAGCAGCGGCAGCACGGTGTCGTAGAAGAGCCACGCCCGGTCTCGGTTGCTACCCACCAGGCGCGGGTACGCCCGGCCGAGGGCAGCCCGGACGCTCCGCACCCACGGACTCACGGTGTGGCCTCCGCGTCCGCCTCCTCCATCCGCCGGCCCACGATGCGGACGAAGGCGTCCTCCAGGCTGGGCTCGACCTTGCGGAGCGCGTGGACGCGAACCCCGTGCGCTGCGAGCGCGCCTAAGACCCGCAGGAGGGTGGCGTCCTCGTCCAGCTGGAGGCGGACTTCCGCGCGGCCGTCCGAAAGCGCGCGCACGTCTACCCGCAGGACGCCGGGGGTCGCCTCCACGGGCTGGCTCCCGTCCCACGCGTCGGTGGTCAGGACGAAGAAGGTACCGCCGGCGGCCTGGCGGCGCAACGCCGCGGGGGTGTCGCAGGCCACGATGCGGCCGCGGTGGATGATGGCCACGCGGTCGCACAGTTCCTCCGCCTCGTGCATGAGGTGCGTGGTGAGGACCACGGTGCGCCCGGGCTTCTCCTCGATCCAGGACCGGATGTACGCGCGGATGTCCCGCGCCGCCTCCACGTCCAGGCCGACCGTGGGCTCGTCCAGGAACAGCACTTCTGGGTCCG
>BEII01000291.1 GCA_002898935.1 bacterium HR32 | reverse complement strand
GCCCTTCGTCGCGCTCGCGTCCTTGGCCGTGGTCTGGTTTGGCATCGGGATCCGCAGCAAGGTCATCATCGCCGCCTTGTACGCTTTCTTCGCGGTGATGTACCACGCCCACCGGGCCTTCCTGTCGGTGCCGCGGGTGCGGGAGCAGCTGCTGGACCTGTACAACGCCACCTGGGCCCAACGGATGCTGCTCCTGAAGGTCCCCTCCGCCCTGCCGATCCTGTTCACCAGCCTCAAGGGCGGGGTGATGGCCGCGGTGAACGGCGCCATCGTGGGCGAGCTGTTCGGGGCCACGGAGGGATTGGGCTTCATGATCCTGGACGCCCGCTACGTGGGCAACACGGTCCGGGTGTTCCTGGCCGCGGTGATGTGTACCTTGATCGGCTGGCTCCTCCTCGCGGTGGTGTCCGCGGCCGAACGCGTGCTGTTGCCTTGGCACGCGGAGGTCGCCGGCCGGCGCAAGTAACCCTAACGGGAGGTGGTGAAGATGCGGTTGCGGTGGTGGTCGTTACTCTTCGTCGTGCTGCTGGCCGGATGGCCTGCGGCGGCCCAGGGCGTGAAGGTGGCGGTGATCGAGTCGTGGTTCATCCACAACGAGTCCATGGGCGACCCCATCGCGGTGGAGCGGGGCTTCTACGGAGACCTGCGGGTGGAGGTGATCGGCGGAGGCCCCGGCCTTTCGCCCATCGACCGGACCATGGCCAAGGCCCGGGCCGGGGAGATCGTGTTCGGGGTGGACTACCCCCAGAACATCCTGGAGGCCCGGGAGCGGCAGCGCCTCCCCCTGGTCGTGGTCGGCCACGACTTCCAGAAGTCCGCCATGCGGATCGTCTGTTGGAGTCCCAAGCGCACCGCGGGGGACTTCCGCGGGCGCTTCGCCACCTGGATCGGCTACGACAAGCCCATCAAGGCGGTGGTGGGCCGGAACTGGCAGCGGCAGATCCAAGTGGTGAACCAGCAGGGTGACCCGGCCACCTTGGGCGGCTGGCTGGCCAAGCAGTACGACTGCGCCAGCGCCATGATCTACAACGAGCTGCTGGTGATTCAGCGGCTGGCGCGGGAGGGCCGGATCAAGGACCGCTACTACGTGTACAGCTACCCGCAGTTCGGGGTCGACTGGCCGGAGAACGTCCTGTTCACCACCGAGGAGATCGTGGCGAAGCACCCCCAGGTGGTGCAGCGTTTCGTCACCGCGCGGTACCGCGGGTTCGCGTGGGGCTTTGCGAATCGAGAGGCGGCCGCGGACATCCTGCTCAAGTACAACAAGAACCTGGACCGGCGGCACGAGATCGAGGGGATGGAGGCCATCCACAGCATCATGGTGACCCCCTACACGCGGCAGCACGGCCTGGGTGCGGTGGATCCCGCGGCGTGGGACCGGTTGGGCCGCGACTTGGTGCGGGCAGGCTTCTACGCCCAGACGCCCAACGTGCGCGCCGCGTACACCACCCGATTCCGGAGCGGGGTGCGGCCGTAGTGGAACCCCGCATCCGCCTGGTGGACGTCACCAAGCGGTTTCCGGCGCCAGACGGTGCCGGCCTCGGGCCGCTGGCGGTCTCCCAGTTCACCCTCGACGTGGTGGCTGGGGAGTTCGTGACGGTCATCGGTCCGAGCGGGTGCGGCAAGACCACCCTCCTCCACCTGCTGGCGGGCCTGCACGAGCCCACCGCAGGCCAGGTGTCGGTGTGTGGGACGTCCCCGGGCGAGGCCGTGCGGTCCGGTGCCTGTAGCTTGATCTTCCAAGCACCGGTCCTGTTCGAGTGGCTCAGCGCCGAGGAGAACGTGCTCCTGCCGCTGCGGCTGCGCGACCCCTTATGGTGGGCGTGGCCGTGGCGGCGGGAGCGCTACCGGCCCAGCGCCCGAGCCGCCCTGCGGACTGTGGACCTCGAGGGCTACGAGGCCTTCCGACCCCAGCTTCTTTCCGGCGGCATGCAACAGCGGGTGGCCATCGCCCGCGCCCTCACCCTCGACCCGCAGGTCCTCCTCATGGACGAGCCCTTCGGCGCGCTGGACGAGATCAACCGGGACCGGCTGAACCTGGAGCTGCTGCGGGTTTGGCAGGAGCGCGCGCTGACCGTCGTGTTCATCACCCACTCCATCGACGAGGCGGTGTTCCTGTCGGACCGCGTGGTGGTGATGGGGCGCGCCGCGGAGGGGGTCCCCAGCATCCGCCACGTGGTCCAGGTGGGGCTCCCAAGACCCAGGACCTTGGAGATGAAGGAGAGCCCGGAGTTCTTCGAGCGGGTCCGGGAGGGCCGCGAGGCCTTGCGCTCCGCCCTCTGACCCCAGGGGACAGGGCCCTGGGGACAGGGCCCTTGGGGACAGAGCCGGGGGCGGGGGAGGGGGCCTAAGGGGTATCTTTCCGGCTGGACGCCCGGGTGATGGCCTGCAGCAGGACCTCAGGGGTTGCGGCTGTCGCGCTACCTAAAAAGATCCTCCGTCCCTCGGGGTCCAGCAGGACGACGAAGTGTTCCGACTCCAGGACCCGGTACCCCGGCGGCAGCCGGAACTTGAGCTTCTCCGGGGGGACCTCCCAGAACACGCCCTGACCTCGCGCTTCAACAGTCCGTAGCGATTTTACAGCGGCGCGTAGCGAAGCGCAGCGCTAGCTCCAGCGCGCCGTTTGGTAGGCTTTCCGTTGTCCAACGACGCAGTGCGGGCGGATGCGCGCAGTTGGTCACCACCGGGGACCGGGGGGAAGCGAGACGAGCCCTGGGCGCGCGGATCCGGAGCGCGCGCAAGGCCGCAGACCTCTCGCTGAAGGAGCTGGCGAGCCGCCTCGGCGTGCGGCCCGGCACGGTCGTGAGCTGGGAGTCTGGGCAGCGTCAACCGGGCCTCACACAGGTGGTCGCCATCGCGGACCACTGCGGCGCCGACCTCGTATGGCTGCTCACGGGACGGCGCCCCGAGCGGACCGCGCTGGAGGAGGCCCTCGCGAGGTTGACCGAGGACGTGGCGGCGGTTCGGTCGCTCCTGACCCGCTGGGTGGCCGAGGGGAGCGCTCGCTACCCCCAGCAGCCCGAGGGACGGGGGCCTGACCGGCTGGACCCCACGGCCCTGGCCAGCGAGGTCAGTCGACGGGTGGTCGCCCAGCTCCCCGCGGAGTCCCCCGACCTCCTCTCCGCACTGGAAGCTGCCCTGGCCTCGGCCCTCCGCGACGCACTGGAGCACGGACCTTCCCCGGACTCCGAAGGCTAGCCGTCCCGGCAGCCGCGATCCCGGTAGAATGGCTCTACTGGGGATGCAGCAGGCGGACCTCGAGCACCTCCTGCAGCGCAAGTCCGCGGAGATCGCGGCCCTGCGCGAGATCAGCCGTACCATCAGCCAGGCCCACGACCTGGACACCACCCTGACCACCATCACCCGGAAGACCGCGGAGGTCATGGGGATGGACTCCTGCAGCCTGTACCTCCTGGACCCCCAAGGG
>BEII01000290.1 GCA_002898935.1 bacterium HR32 | reverse complement strand
GCTGTCGGTCGCCTCAAGCCCTTGGTTTTTCGGGATTCTGCTGGGCCAGTTCCTGGCAGGCGCGGGCGCGAGCCTGTGGACCCTGGGCCGGGAGGCGGCGGGCCTGCAACAGGTGGCCGCGGACCGGCGCGGACGGCTCCTGAGCGCCTTCTTCGGCCTGCAGATGGCCGGCACGGCGCTCGGCCCGCTGGTGGCGGGGGTGGTGGTAGACCGGGCCGGGCTGCGATCGGCGCTATGGCTGCGGGCGGGCGTGGCCGCGGCCGTGTGGGTTGTCACCGTGGTGTCCCACGAGGGCTGGGCTGAGCGGGCCGGCGGGGCCCGACCGGCGGTCCGAGAGGCGCTGCGCGGGATCCCTGAGGAATTCCGCCTGGCGTTCCGCGTGGTGACCTTCGCCACGTTCGTGCTGACCATGTACCGCACGAGCCTGAACGCCCTGTGGCCCGTGTACGTGGGCGCCGAACTCGGTTACCCGGCTGCAGCCGTGGGCGCGCTGTTCGGGATCGTGAGCGCCCTCATCCTCGCCATGATCCCGCCTGCCGGCTACGTGCTGGACCGGGTGGGCCGCAAGTGGGGTGCGGTGCCTGCGTGCCTGGTGCCCGCGGTGGCCTTCGGCCTCATGCCCCTGGCCCGCACCCTGCCGCAGCTCGGTGTGTTGGCTGCGCTGCTGGGTCTCGCGGGCGGGCTGTCCTTGGGCGCCATGTCCGCGCTCAGCTACGACATCATCCCCGAGGAGGCGAGGGGCCGCCTTCAGGCCATGCGGAGGCTGGTGGGAGAGCTCGGCGGCCTCGTGGGCCCGTTCGCGGCGGGCGTCGCCACCGACTGGGGCGGCGCGGGGACCGCCTTCCTCCTGTACACGCCCCTGCTGCTGGCCGCAGGGCTGCTCCTGGCCTTCGCGGTGCCGGAAACCCTGCAGGCTCCCCGGCGTGCAGGGCGGCTGCGGGCCGAGGAGGGCCGGTAGCGTCGGGGGGACTACCCCGCGCCCACCGCCGCCCGCGTGGCGGTGTACTCCGGCGCGTCCTCTAGAAACACCACCGCGTCGTAACCCAGCAGCTTGAACAGCCGGTTCTGCGCCGAGAGGAACACCAGTGGCCGGTCGGGGTCCGCGTTGAAGTGCTGGTGGACGGTGTTGTGGGGGACGTACAGGAGGTCTCCCTCCTGGAAGTCCCAGCGGGACGGCTCCTTGGCCACGCGGGCGTAGTAGCGGTCCTGGATCTCCGCCTCCACGTCCCAGTGAAGGCTGTAGCCCCGCCCAGACATCACGTAGATGGCCTCGTCCGCCATGTGCCAGTGCTTGGCGGACCGGCTGCCCGGCGGGACCTCCTGCTGGTGCACGTCCACGCTGAACACGCGCACGTCGGTGCGCTCCGGGGAGGTGAGCACGCGCACCTTGCCCTCCCGGGTGACCTCCCACCGCGTGTCCGAGGGCTTGACGACCTTCTTGCGCTGCGCCACGCCCGGGGTCCACAGCTGCGACCATTCCTCCCGCGGGCCGTAGCCGTCCGCCTCCGGCGCGCGGCCGATCTTCCCCTGCTGGATGAGGCCGAGGAACATCCACGTGGCCTTGGCCTTGATCACCAGGGCCAGCGCCCGCCGGTCGGGGTCTGCGTTGAAGTGGCGGTGGACCGAGTCGTTGTGTACCACCACTAGGTCGTCCTTCTCCCAGTCGTACCGCTGGCCGTCGTGGATCTCGTACCCCCGGCCTTCCAGGCTGTAGAACGTGGCTTCATTCTGGTGGCCGTGGCCGCGGTTGGACCCGCCCGGGTAGAGCTCGACGAAGTGCATCTGGATGGTCTGGGTGAGGAAGGGATCGTCACCAGGACCGAGGATCCACCACGTCCGGGACTGTTCGGAGTCGCCCGAGTGTCCCACCCGGGCGTCGTCCACCACGGTGCCCGCCGGGCGCACCCGGGGCGCCGAGCGCTGACGCCTGCGGAACTCCTCGAGGCCGTACTGCTCCGAGCTGATCCCCCGCACGAACACCCGGCCCTCTTCCTTGCTCATCCCGCACACCTCCCGCGCGCTTCGCGTCCACGCCCAGCGTAGACGGTGCCTTGGGACCGCACAAGGCCGCGGTTCCGGAGAACGGAACGCTCAGCCGACGAGCCACGCGACCAAGAGGCCCACGCCGGCCGCACCCAGCACGAGCCAGAGGGGTTCCGCGTCCTTCGGGCCCGCGAGCCAGGTGATGGCCGCCAGGCCCACGAGCTCCGCGCCGCCGAGGCGGAGGGAATCGGCCAGGTCCCAGGCCGCGGCCGCCACGAGCCCTGCCACCACGAACGCCGCGGGCCGCGCCACCGACCGCACCACCGCCTCCACCCGGCTCAACCCGTGGTGCACGAGGGCGGAAGTGACGCACGCGGGCAGCGCGACGCCGGCGACCGCCGCAGCCGCACCGGGAAGCCCGCGCAGCAGGTATCCCACGCCGGCCACGAAGCCCGCCCGTGGCCCAGGGAACAGGTAGCTCACGGCGAAGACCCACGCGAACGCCTCCGCGTCCACCACACCCGTTCGGACCCACTGCTGCTGCATCACTGCCACCAGGCCGTTGGCGCCGCCCACGGCCGCGAGGCCGCCCAGGGCTACCACCACAGCGATCTCCCACAGGGCGGGCGGCGTCAGAGGGTCCCCTCCCCGCGCAGCAAGACCCAGCCCACCACCAGTCCACCCAGCGCCACCACGACCAGCGGCACGCCCTCGTGCACCGCGACGGCCACGGCCGCTGCGAGAGCGATCCCGCCCCACCGCGCCGCACCCGGCGCGGGCTGGTCCCACGCGTGCCGCCAGGCGTTTCCGAGCAGAATCCCCACCACTGCCACCGACGCGAACCGCTGTGGGAGGGTCAGGAAGTCCGGCAGCGATCCCGGTCCGGAGGCCATCACCACGGCCAGCACGAGCAACGAGGACGGCAGGAGCAAAGAGAAGACGGCCACCACGCTCCCCAGCCAGCCCCGCAGCTGGAACCCTACGAGACCCGCGAGGCCGATGAACCGCGGTGAGGGCATCAGGGTGGAGAGCACCAGCCGCAGCCTTAGCGCCTCAGGGGCAAGCCAGCCGCGGAGTTCCACGAGCTCCCGCTCGAGCTGTCGGACCCCTCCCCACATGCCACCGTACACGGTGAGCCCGATCCTGAAGAAGCTCCCTGCGAGGGCCCGGAGCGACGGGGAGGAAGGGGTAGAGGCCGTGCGGCTCACTCCAACGTCCGGTCCGCGACCGCAGGCCGCACGTCGGGCACCCACCGCAGCAGCAGGTTGCCCACCAGCACCGCGCCCGCGATGCCGTAGAACACCACCGCAAGCCCGTACCGGTCTGCCACCGCGCCGCCCGCCACCGGTGTGAGGGTGGAGAACAGCGACTGGGCGGTGAACAGCAGCCCCACGGTCGTGCCCTCATGCTGGCGCGGCACGATGCCGATGGCCCACCGGAAGAGG
>BEII01000289.1 GCA_002898935.1 bacterium HR32 | reverse complement strand
CACCTGCCCGCGCCTCACGCGGAGGGCGTCGTAGAGTTCGCGGGCCAGCGCTACGATTCGCGGCTGCGGCACGCGTGGCGGGTGTACCCACACCACCTGGACTCCGGTGGGCTGTTCCTCGTCCGGCTGCGGCGTGCGGGCGGGGAGCAGGCGGAGTGGTCCGAGCCACCCCTGGTCCACCCCGCGGCGCGGCTGTCGGAGGAGGAAGCGCTCCGCAGGGTCCGGCGCGCCCAGGCCATGTTGACCGACGAACTCGGGGTGGCCCCCCAACACCTGGAGGGCCTGCGCTGGATGGCCGCGAGCAAGCACCTGTGGCTGCACCGGTGTGCGGCCTGGCCCGCGTCCCGCTGGAAGCCCACACGGGCCTGGGAGCTCGCAGGCTGCGGGCTCCGCGCGTTCGCCCGCTGGGGAGCTGGCGAGGAACGGCCCACCAGCTGGCTGGTGCAGTGGTTGGGCTGGCGCGTGCAGCGGCGGATGGACCTGGAGGCCGAGCAGTGGGACCGCCTCCTGTCCGGCCAGGTCCTCCCGGTTTCCTCGGAGCCTGGGTTCACCGCCCTGACCTTCGAAGGGGAGGTCCTGGCGGTGGGTCTGGTGCGGGAAGGCCGCCTCCGGCACCTGATCCCCGCGGACCGGGCGGAGCAGCTCCGGGAAGCCCTCCACCGGAAGTGCGGGCCCCAGCTGTCCGAGTGAGTCGCTCACACTCCCCGCCTGACGGCCGCTGCCTACGACTACCTGCCACTCCGAGGAGGAGCTGCGGGAGTGGGCCGAAAGAGTCCACAGCCTGGCCGGCGGGGTGGAGAGGCTCTTCGTGACGTTCAACAACTGCACCCGGGGACAGGCGGCGGTGAACGCGGCGAGGATGGTCGACCTGTTCGCGCAGCTGGCGTAGCTTCTCGGCCGCAGGAGCCCTACCCTGCGAACACCGGCGCGAGCTCCAGCTCGAAGCCAACTAGCTCCGGGCCCAGCGCGACCCGCTCCGGGTTCTCGTGCTTCTCAGGTTCCCGTCCGGACCGGTATACCTCCACGGTGCGGGTGTAGGGGTCGATGAGCACGCCGATGCGGGCTCCGTTCCGGAGGTAGATCTGCATCTTCTCCCGCAGCTCCTGCGGGGTTTGGGAGGAGGATCGGACCTCGAAGACCGCGTCCGGGCAGAAGCTTCCGAACCCCTCCCGCTCCTCAGGGCCCAGCCGCTCCCACCTCTCCCGGCGGATCCACGAGGCGTCGGGAGACAGCAGCGAGCCGTCCGGGAGGTGGAATCCGGTGGACGAGTCGAAGACGACACCCGCTCCGGTGCGCCGGTTCCAGTCCCCAAGCTGCCTGAGCACTTCCGCGCTGCACCGTCCTCCTTCCATCCCCGTGGGGCTCACGACCACCCTCCCGTCCGCGGTCCGCTCGAACTGGTACCCGGGGTTCCGCTCCGAAAGCAGCCGGAGCTCCTCGTCCGTCACCCGCCGCAGCAGGTCCAGCAGGATCGCCATCCGCTCACCCCCGCTCCATTGTGCCACGACCGCAAGACCGACGTTCCGCCCGCAGGGTGGAAGCAGTCCCCCGGAGGTGACCCGTGCCGCGCCGGTGCATGTCGCCGGCACTCTCGGCCGTGCTGCTGACCGTTTTGACCCTAGGCCTGGCGCCGACAGCGCTTCCAGAGGCTACCGTCCTCTCCTGGCAGGACGGCGACACTTTCCGCGTCGTGGTGGCTGGCAGGACGGAGACCGTCCGGCTCATCAGCACCGACGTCCCGGAGGTCTCCCCGAACGACCGCGCCCGGGACCAGGCCCGCAGGCTGGGGATCTTCTGCTCGCCGTCCCGCCGAACGTGCGCCACGTGGACCGCCTCCGCGATGCCCAGAGGCGCGCCAGGGAGCGCGGAGCAGGGCTCTGGGCCTCTGGGAGTCCGGCCGAGGAGCGCAGGGCCGCGTGCGATCCGAGCTACCCGGACGTGTGCATCCCCCCTCCCCCGCCCGACCTGGACTGCCGGGACATCCCCTACCGACGGTTCAGGGTGCTGCCACCCGACCCCCACGGGTTCGACAGGGACCGGGACGGGATCGGGTGCCAGCGGTGAGATTCCACAGCTGCTAAGGCCGCCCGCATCCGGCCGGTCCCGCACCCCGCGCCTTCGGAAGCAGGGGGATTTCTGCCCTCCAGCAGGGCGTGCTCGATAAGCTCCCGCACGCGGCGGGAACGCCCTTGGGCGGCCTACCGCAGCTCGCCTGGAGCAGCCGGCCCGCGCCGCAGGGCCTGCAGAGACGGAAGCGCCACCTGGTCTGGGGAGGTGGGGATCGGCGAGACCGTTCCCGGACTGCCAGCACTGCCGCAGACCATCCGGCACCTCAAGGAGTGCTCCAATGCACCCACTAGCGCTGCCATCCCGCGCCACCGTGGCCGTCCGGGCGGGCCTGGTCCGGGACGGCCTGCAGACGCTGCAGCCACTCGTCCAGGTCACGGTGCGACACGGTCACCGTACACCCGCCAGGCACCCATGCGACCCGTGAGCTGGCCGACCGGGACGCCCAGCCCGCAACCGAAGCCAGCGCTTCCCGGTCAGAAGGCCCGCACGTATGGGAAGAGGCACGAACCAGAATCACCCCTCCCCTGGGCTCGGCCGCGATGACAAGGCGGACGTTCATGCGCGCGCCCGCTGCCGACTCGACGTGCCCCTCCAGGACAACAAACCGGTCTCCAGGGGGAGAAACGCCGACCGTCCGTCCGCGATCCGCGCCCGGACGGTTTCGGGCACCCGCCTGTGTCCCATCAAGCTGATCTGCCAGCGATTCCGCAGAAATGCTTCCACCCGGACGGTGTGCTCCCTGGATTACAGGGCATCCCCCGACTCCGCAGTAGAACCACCCTGTTTCGGAAACGTAAACCCACTTCTGGCACTCCCCGCCCTGCCACTTGATGCACGTCTTCCACATCCGGCACGAACCGTTTTCATTCCGTGCCACGCAGATCCAGTACTCCTGCGGTGCGGCGAGCGGGCCATACAGCCCGTGAAGAAGCGGCGGCCTCTCCGCCGCCAGGAGCATCACCCGCGTCAGAACCGCCGCCGCTACGGTTGCCGCCACAAGAGCACTTCCCGCTCGCCTCAAGATTCGCCTCATGCTCGACCCCCTCTTCCTGTTACGCTCTTGGCCGCTGAGGCCCCGCACGCTGGCAGTCCAGGCCCGGGCTCCCGGCCGGGCTGGACTTACCCCGCTTTACGCTCTACGTGGGCGTTGACGCGTCGGCCTTCCCCGCGAGACCAGCACTACCGGCTCAATCGGGGGTTCCTCACTCGGCTCCCTGGATTACGCCCAGTACCTACGGCTATCCGCGCTGGGCCTACTCTTCCACCTCCTCGCCTGGCTCCGCACCCTCCCCTTCCTCGATGGTAACCCCCGCTGCCCACGTCACCAGACCACTGCGTAGCCTGGGGACCAAGTGGTCCG
>BEII01000288.1 GCA_002898935.1 bacterium HR32 | reverse complement strand
AGGCTCCGGTGGACGAGCTGCTACGGGACCCCAAACACCCTTACACCCAGGCGCTGCTGACGGCCATCCCGGACCCGGACCCCGACAACGCCCGGCGGCTGCGTCCGGTCCCCGCGGGCGAGCCCCCCAGCTTGGTGCGGCCGCCCTCGGGGTGCCGGTTCCACCCCCGCTGTCCAGCCGCCGTGCCAGGGGTTTGCGAGGTGGAGGAGCCGCCCGAGCTCCGGGTGGACGGGCTGAGGCGCGTGGCCTGCTGGCTGTACGACCCCCACGCCGCGCGCGCTCCCGCGGGGAGCGGGCGACGGTGAGCGCCGGGCGGCTCGTGGCAGCGGGGGCGGTGTTGCTCGTCGGGAGCTGGCTCGTGGTCTTCGCCATGGTCCTGCGTTGGATTCCGCCCGTCTTGGAGCTGGCCCTAATCGCGTACGGCACGTCGGTGGTCGGGTTGGGGCTGGGGCTCGCCGGTGTGGCGCTGTACGCCCGCGGGCGGTCTACGGGCGGCGGGCGGTGAGGGTGCTCGTGTACGGGGCCGGCGCCGTGGGCTCGCTCGTGGGTGCCCGTCTGGCGTCCGCCGGGTTCCCGGTGACGCTGCTGGCGCGGCGGGCCCACGGGGAGGCGGTGCGGCGGGAGGGTTTATGGTGGACCGAGGGCCGTGGCCGGGCGCGTCGTGTGCAGGTGGACGCCGTAGAAGAAGTGGGAGAACTAGAAGGTGCGTTGACGTGGTGTTCGTCACCGTCAAGGGCTACGACGTGGAGCGAGCGGCGCTGAACCTACCGCAGCTGCTGGCGCCGCGCGGTCGGGCGGTGTGCCTCACCAACGGCGTGGGTCACGAGGAGACCCTGGCCGCCCGGCTTGGCAAGGAGACGGTGGTGGCGGGGGCGGTGACCGCCAGCGTGTCGCTGGAGGCGCCGGGTCGCGTGCTCCAGCACACCCGGGGCGGGGTGGGGCTTGCGGGCGGGGGGGCGGCGTGGACCGCAGACCTCGTGGCCGCGCTGCGCTCTGGAGGCTTCCGGGCCCGGGCGTACGCGCGGCCGGTTGACCTGAAGTGGTCCAAGCTCCTGCTGAACCTAGTATCCAACGCCACCAGCGCGCTGCTGGACCTCCCACCCGCACAGGTGTACTCGGACGCGCGGCTGTTCCGGCTGGAGCGGCGGATGCTGGGGGAGGCGGTGGCGGTGGGAGAGGCCTTGGGGGTCCGGTGGGTGAACCTGCCCGGATTTCCCGTGCGCGTCCTCGTCCGGCTCCTGCGCCTCCCGGAGGCCGTGTGCCGGCCGCTGCTCCGCAGCGCGGTGGCTCGGGGCCGCGGGGACAAGATGCCCTCCCTCTGGTACGACCTCTCGCGGGGCCGGACGGAGGTGGCGTACTTAAACGGCGCGGTGGCCCGGTGGGGTGCTCTGGGGGGCATGGCCACACCCGTCAACGAGACCTTGAGCCGGCTGGTAGAGGAGTTCAGCTTCGGAAGGCTCGACCCGCAGGAGTTCCGGCACAACCCCTGCGCCCTCCTCCGAGCGGTGGGCACCAACGGGTAGCTTGCTCCAGCTGTCGCACCGTTTCCCGACTGACCGCCGTCGCTTGCGGTGCCGCGGTCGGACTCAAGGGCGCGGTAGGTGGACCATGTCCAGGAAGCCCGTGCTCTGCGGGTCGTGGCCGTCTTGACGTCCCAAGTGCTTGTCGGTTGTTGGCTGCGGCTGGTCGGGCCGGGCGGATTTGAACCGCCGACCTCCTGAACCCCATTCAGGTGCGCTCCCAGGCTGCGCTACGGCCCGCCCGCGGGCGGATTATACCATGGAAGGGCTGTGCGAAGCGTCCTGTGGGTCTTGGTGGGGGTGGCAGCCGCCGCGGTGTTCGCGGCCGCCGGCCGGCTGAGCCAGACCGCACACGTCCACGCGGCGCGGCTGCTGCAGGCGCTGCGCGACGGGGACGCAGAAGGCGCGCTCGCCTGGATCGACGTCCGGTCCGTGGCCGCCTCCGTGGTGGCGGTGCTGGAGGAGGAGTGGGTCCGGGCGCGGGCCGGCGATCCGGCCCGGTACGTGGCTTCACCGCTCGCGCGGCCCGTGCTTCACGGCCTGTTCGGTCTCGCCCGCAGCGAGGTCCAGCGCCGCGTGGAGGAGGAGCTGCGGGCGACGGTGCGCCGCATCGCGCAGGGTTCTCCGGAAGCCCCGGTTCAGCTGCCGCGGTGGGGTGGTTTTCCGGTGAGCCTGGCGGCGGTCGCGTGGTTCACGGACGTGCAGTGGCTGGCGCCGGACCGCGTGCGCCTCTCCGCGGGCCCCGGGGACCGGCCCTGGGTGCGGGTGGAGATGGCCTGGCGCGCAGGCCGCTGGGTGGTGGTGGCCGCGGACCGCGGGTGGGTGGCCGGGCTGCTCGCCGGGACCGTAGCCCCGCGTCCCGGGCAGCGGGCGAGCCCACCGCCACACTTCCCCGAGCCCGCGACCCCGTAGCTACACGACTTCCAGCTCGCCCTTGTGGTTGCGGAACACCTCGGTGCGGAAGCGGGTAGAGGGGAAGACGTACGTCTGGCCGGCGATGGTGACGCGCACGTTCGGGTGGACGAGGCGGGCTCGGAACCGTCCCGCGGTGAGGAGGGTGACCTGCACCCGGGTCCCGTTGGGGCTGCCGACCTCGTCCAGGACCACCTCGCCTTCCTGTACGGTGATGGCGTCGCCCCGGAACACGCCGGACTGCATCACGACGCCTTCCCGCGCGAACAGGTGGCTGTAGAAGCAAGCGCCCTGCGGGAGCACGATGCGGCCGGTGGCCTCCACGTGGGAGTTCTGGATGTACCGGGTGACGACGTTCGCGGGGTGGATAGACCCCTCCAGCCGGTCTGCCAGGGCCCGTGCTTCCTCCGCCAGCGCCATCACCGCATCCAGGGAGTCCAACGAAAGAGGGCCGAGGCCCAGCAGCTGAGCGCGGCAGGTCTGCACGAACCGGTGCAGAGGCTCGAAGGCGTCACCCCGCAGGGACGCGGAGAGGTGCACCAGAACCTCCACGGAACGCGGCACGGAGGAGAAACGGCGCTCCAGGGCGGCCTTGACGAGGTTCCCGTCCGACGGACACGGTGACCTTTCCCGCGGCGGCGACCCGCATGCTTTCCCCTACGTCGCCCTGGACGACCACGTCGCCGTCGAACTCGACGTGACCGGTGTTGGCGTCCACCGAGCCGGCCACCACGTACTGCGGGAGGACCCGTACGATCCCACCCGAGAAGCAGGGCCGCCCTCCGCGCGCCGCGTACACCCGCAGGCCGGACTCGTCCACGAGCGCTCCGGGCCCCGCGTGCAGCGCGAGGTCCCGTGCGGGTGGTACAGGGATCTCCTGGCCGGTGACCGTGCGCCCTGGCCGGCCCTCCTGCGGCGGGATCTTCTCCGCCAGCAGCTCGCCGGGCCGCACGGACGGGACCTGGAACAGGCCCAGGAGATCCACGCGGTCGTCCTCCCAGGCCTC
>BEII01000287.1 GCA_002898935.1 bacterium HR32 | reverse complement strand
AACAGCAGGACCTCCAGGAGCTGGCGGGGCTTGCCGTCCGCGAAGGACAGCACCCGGCGCACGGTCTTCTGGAAGTGCTGCATGAGAGCCTCGTCCACCGCCCGCAGGCCCTGGTAGCGGGTCAAAGCCTCCTGCAACTCGGGCCCGTACGGGGTGTTGCCCAGGGCCTGTACGAACGCCTCCAGGTCCGGCACCGCCAGCAGCTCCTCCAGCCGGCCCGGCGGGAGCAAGCGGGATCGCATGCCCTTCACCCGCGCGTTGATGTAGCCGAAGTCCGCCGGCACTAGTCCCCCCAGAGCACGTCCGCGACCTCCGACAGCAACACCTGCCGGGCGCGCTCCAGGCGCGAGCGCAGGGTGTTCTCCACGGTGAAGCGGCCGTCCTCGCTGCGCACGCGGACCCCGCCACGCACATCCGAGCTCGGCCGCACCTCCGCGGACAGCCCGAGCTCCCGGGCGGCGGCCTCCACCGTGGCCACGTCCCGCTCCGGGCACTCCACCACCACGCGGCTGTGGAACCCGGAGGCCGCCTCCCGCAGCAGCTCCCGCAGCACGGAGGGATAGCGGGCCGGGTCATCGGCGAGCCGGTCCAGCTCCTCCTCCGCTCTCCGGAAGACCTCCGCCACCAGCTGGTCCTTGGTCTCCAGCAGCAGCGAGGTGACCTGCAGGTTCGCCAGGCCCTGGGCCCGGACCCGGGCAGCCTCCACCTCCGCCGCCACCCGGCGGCGGTGCTCCTCCAGTTTTGCCTTCGCCTCCGCCTCGGTCTCCTGGAGGATCCGCGCCGCCCGCTCCCGTGCCTCCGACAGCACGCGTTCCCGCTCGGCTTCCGCCTCCCGCTCGAGCAGGTCGATCAGCTCGGACGCCATGACGCGTCAGATTCGCCCGATGAGGAAGAAGGCCACCAGGAAGCCCAGGATGATCATGGTCTCGGGCAGGGCCAGGAACACCAGCATGAGGCCACCGATCTCCGGGCGCTCCGCCATAGCGCCGGCTGCCGCCGCGCCGATCCGGGACTGCGCCCACGCGGTGCCCAACGCCCCGAAGGCCACGGACAGCGCCGCGGCAATCCCGAGCAGCCCCGCCCGCAGGCCGTCTCGGGGTGCCGCGGCCTCGGGGGCTTCCGCGGAGAGCGCGGGCAGCGCCAGGACGACGGCCAGGACCAGCGCAATCCCCACAACCCGAACTGCCTTGTACATGGGAACGTTCACCTCCCTGTTCGTTGGAATGGCCGGTACGGCTCTCCGGTCTCTTCGTGGTATTTGACCTTCGTGAAGAACTCCACCCAGTGCAGACGCGCGGGCTGGATCACGTGCCCCACGATGGTGAACACGAAGAACAACAGCTGCGCGAAGGCCGACAGCAACGACGCCACCACCACCCCGACCCACCCGCCCAGGCCGAAGGTCTCCGCCATGGTGGGGCCCAGCTCGTTGGCGGCACTGGCGAGCGCTGCCGCCGCCAGCCCGAAGGCCATGAGCCGCGCGTGGCTGAGCACGTGGCCGAAGGCCGTGGCGGACTCCAGGAACCACATGGGGTTCGCGGCCCGGAAGGCGAGCCCCACCGCAAACACCGCCAGGGCTGCCCAGAGGAACGACCAGCTCACGGGCACCACCGCAGCCGGCAGGAGCCCGGACAGCCCGCCCAGCAAGAGCACCACCCACGTCAGGGTGAGCAGGAGGACGAGGCTCTCGAACACACCCCGGAGGTGGCGGTGCGTCGCCGCCATCCACAGGTGTCCCAGCAGTCCTCCGTAGATCATGACCATCCCCACGAGCACGATCAGCTGGAAGTACAGGTCCCGGTGGGTCCGGACGCGGTCGAACACCGGGTGCACGTGAAACAACAGCTCCGGGAGGTTGCCGAAGACCTCCGCGTACAGGGCGCCGAACACCACCACCCAGAAGGCCACCACCCGCACGATCCACGACAGGCTCGCCAGGGTTTCGGGCGCGAGCCGGAGGTTCAGCAAGCCGACCTCGAGCGCTTGGCCCCGGCGGGCCCGGTTGCGCATCCACCAGCCCAACAGGAAGAACAGGAGGCCGTAGCCCACGTCCCCGATCACCAGCCCCACGAACAGCGGAAAGGTGACCGCCAACAGAGGGCTGGGATCCCACGTGCCGTAGCGCGGAGGCCGGAAGATGGACAGCAGCAGCTGGAAGGGCCGGACGGGAGCCGGGTTGTCCAGCGCCACGGGCACGCGCGCCACCTCGTGCTCGTCGTGGGGATCCACGGGGGTGTCGTACACCACCACCTCGTCGCCGAACCGTTGCCGCAGCGCCCCCCGCAGGCGGGGCACGTCCCGGGTAGGCACCCAGCCGTGCACGATGAAGGTGTAGCGAGACTGGGCGAAGCTCGGCAGCACCTGCAGCTTGGCCAGCTCGTCCCGCAGCCGCGCCTCCACCGCCTGCAGGGTGGCCCGGGTGCGGCGGCTCAGGGCCTCCAGCCGCTGCTGGCAGTCCGCGAGCACCCGCGGGAGCTCCTCCCGCCGCCGGGCCATCTCTTGCACCGCCTCGGCGGCGGGCCGGTCCGTAAACTGTGCGGGCAGCCGCAGCTCCGTGATCCCCGCCCGCTGGAGGAAGGCCCGCACGGCCTCTGCGTCCCGCCGGTGGAACGCCACCACCACGCCGGTGGTCTTCTCGTCGATCTGGTGCGCTACCACCTCCACTCGGCCGCCCGTAATCCGCCGGAGCTCCTGGTGCAGGGCTGCCACCGCTGCCTGGGGCTTGCCCCGCAGCACGAACCCGTAGGTCTCCAAGTGGCGGCTGCCCTGCAGGGCCGCGAGCAGGGGCGAGAGCACGCGCACCGCCCCCTCGTACGAACGGATGAGCTCCAGCTCCTCCTCCGCTTCGAGCCGCTGGCGCACCAACTCCCGGGCCTCTCGCTCCACGGGCTCCAAGAGCGCTTCGAGCTCGTCCAGCGTCCGGTCCGAAAGGTCGGGGATCGGCGCAGGTCCGGTGCGGGGCAGGAGGTTCAGCAGGCCCGTGGTGCGCGCGAGGAGCGCCTCCAGCCGGCGCTGGTATCGCTCCTCCTCGCTCCCGGGCTCCACGGGCCGGAGCTGGGGGACCTCCTCCGCCTCCACCCGATCCACGTGCATGAGGCCCAGACGCTGGATGGCGTCCGTCACCTCGCCGAGCCGCCGCTTGGGGCCCAGCACGATGACCCGGCTCATCTCCACGATCACGGCGAAAGCCCCCGCAGCACCGCTTCCACCACCCGCCGGACGGCGACCTCCACCTTCGGCTCCGCCTGAGCCCTGAGCCGCTCCGCCTCCTCTCGGGCGCGCCGCAGGATCTCCTCCTGCACCGCGCGGGCTTGCGCCTCCGCCTCCGCTCGGGCCTGCTGCTCCAGCCGGTGCGCTTCTTGCTCCGCCTGTGCGCGGATCCGGGCGGCCTCCGCCTCCGCCTGCCGGCCGATCCGCTCCGCCCCGGCCCGTGCCTCCAGGACACGCCGCTCC
>BEII01000286.1 GCA_002898935.1 bacterium HR32 | reverse complement strand
GTAGCGGCCGGGCCCCAGGGGGCGCAGCCGGGCCACCAGGATCCGGCGGTCCAAGTCCCCGAGGTCGAGCCCACCGCGTCCGTCGTCTACCCGGCGGCCCTTTGCGTCTACCACCGCCACCGTGCTGCCCTGGGACGCCAGCTCCTCGTTGAACACCAGCCGGACCGCCCGGGGTGGCGTTCGCAGCACCGACCCGGGGGCCGGCTCCGCCCGCACCAGCTTCGCGTGAGCCGCCGCGGAGGCAGCCAGGGCCAGGGCGAGCAGGAAGCTCCCGGGCAACGCCGTCCTCCAGTCCTTCACGGCCATCACCGTCCTCCTCCCCGTTCACAGGAACGTATCAACGGCCGGTCAAGGCCAGCACCCGCAGGTAGTTGACCACGTGCCAGCGCTCCTCCTCCGTCAGGCGGTCTGCGAAAGCCGGCATGGGTGTGCCTGGCACGCCGGAGCTGATCCACAGGAACAGGTGGCCGTCCGCGTGCATGGGCACGTGCACCCGGAGATCCGCTGGACGTGTGGGCAACGCCGCGGCAGCCGGGCCGTCGCCCGCGCCGTGCGGGCCGTGGCAGACCTGGCAGTGCGCGCGGTACAGTTGCTCGCCCCTGGCCAGCGACTCCGGTGAGGGAGGGACGGGGTTGCGGGCGGGGACCGTGGACGCAACGTCCGCGACCGCCCGCGCTACCGCGCTGCCGCTCAGCAGAGCCGCCACGAGGCCCGCCAGGAAAAACGCGCGGCCCTCCGCGGTCCGCACGCCGGCCCGCAGACCGTACGCGACCAGCAACAGCCCGGCCACCAGCACGACCCAGGCCAGGGCCGAGGCGGAGCGGCCAGGGAGCGGTCCGTGCAGGAACGCCAGGGCGTCGGTCATTCGGTCAAGCGGCGCAGGTAGTTCACCACGTGCCAGCGTTCTTCCTCGGTGAGGGTGTCGCGGAAGGCAGGCATGGCCGTCCCGGGCAACCCCTCCGTGATCCGCAGGAACAGCAGGCTGTCGGGAAAACGGGCGGTGCGCCGCAGGTCCGCGGGCCGTGGCCGCAGAGTCGCGGCGGCAGGGCCGTCGCCCCTGCCCTCAGGCCCGTGGCACACCTGGCAGTGCTGCTGGTACAGGCGCTGTCCGGTGCGCACGGACTGGGGCGTCGCCGGGACCGGGTTCTGAGGCGGAAGCCGCCCCAGCCGCACCGCTTGCCCGACGAACAGCGCCGAGGTGGCCAGCAGCAGGGCGCCGACCCACGCCACCGTGCTGCGCGCCCGGAGGCCGTACGCAAGCGCCCCGAGCCCGAGCACGGCCAGCAGAGTGGCCAGGACGGCTAGGTCCAGTCCGGGCCGGGACACTGCCGGATTCTCCCTCTGTGACGGCGAACACGGCTCCACCTCCCCGGCTGCAAAGCCACCTCACACCTCCGGGCGTGGCTCTGGGTGACTCCCGCGCGGCGTCAGCTGGCGCGGGGCGGGGGTGCGGGAGGGTCCAGGAAGACCGGCTGAGGATGCGCGATTCCCGCTGAGAGAGCCCGGTCCCCCGGAGAGGGCCACGGGAGCACGGGCGCGGGCGCTTCCGCCGCAGAGCAGGTCCCCGCGTGCACGACCGCGGAGGCGAATCCCCCTGCGTGCAACGCGACGACGCCTGCGGGGTGCTGAGGGCCAGGTGAGTCGACCGCCGTCCAGGCCGGCGCGCTTCCCCGCAAGACTAGGTGCTCGTGGTAGGGATCGTGCGCGTGCGGGTCCAGGACGGGGCCCAACAGCAGGAGCGCCGCGTACGCGCAGGCGACCCGAAAGCCCAAAGCGCGCATCTCCGAGTTCAGGATAGCGCCGGACGCCGCGGACGTCTAAGCGGCCACCCCGGAGGGCATAGAGCAACTCGGGGCGACGGAGGACGCAGGAGGTAGCCATGCGCGGAAGAAAGGCGCTGCGAGCCCAGGGGGGCTTCACCCTGGTGGAGCTCGTGATCGTTCTGGTGATCCTCGCCATCCTGTTGGTCCTCGCGCTGCCCTCCTACCTGGCGGCCCGACGCAACGCGTACTTCGCGGAGGCCGCGGAGCGGCTTCAGGAGATGCGGGAGTTCGCGTGGAGCTTTTACGTGGAGAGACAGAGCTTCGACGGGTTCCTGGACGGCCCCTACCAGTCCACCGCGAACTGGGACTTCTCGTACTCCTCCTGCGCCGCCACGAGCTGTCTCGTGGTGGCGACCGGCAGGCCAGGGACCCGAGTGCAAGGGGCCACGGTGACGGTGACCCTGTACGGGGACGGCACCTCCACGGTGAGCTCCTCGGGTTTCTGACCGACCGCCCGGAGCTTCACTCCCGCTCGGCCTGTACCTGTACCCTCCGGGCTTCCGCCTCTCTGCCGTGGGCTGCCAACCAGCGGGCCAGGGCAGCTGCGGCCCCGGTGTGCCAGGGGGCCAGATCCAGGACGCGCCGCAGGTAGGCTTCCAGGTGGGTCTCGTCCCGCAGGCCAGCCCAGTACAGCAGGGAAACCACCCGGTGTTGTAGCTGCCAGCGGGCCTCGTCCACCACGGGTAGGTCCACCCCTGGGGCGAGAGGCTCCCGGTATAGGCGGTAGACCGCTTCCGCGTCCCTGCGGTGCAGAGCGTCTTCCAGCTCCCACAGGTCCACCCGGACGCGCTGCAGTCCCCGCGGGCCGAGGTAGGTCGGCACGCCCCACGGTTCCAGGGCTCGGCGGAGGTAGTGCAGGTGGACGTGCAGACGGTTGCGGGCCCTGGCGGCGGAAGAGTCCGGCCACAGGGCCTCGCAGATGGCCTCCCGGTCCAGGCGTAGGGCCATGAGGACGACCAAGGCCTGAGCGGTCTCCGAAAGGTGCAGTGGCTCCGTCCCGCGCCAGACCTGTACTCCGCCCAATACCCGGATGTCCAAGGGAGGCACTTCCTCCAGGCGTGCGAGGACCGCGGCCCTCCTTCCGCTCCGCAGGCCTTCCTCTATGGGGTACCAGCGCGCGAGGTCCGATCTCCGCGCCGTCAGCTCGGAAAGGGGAACCAAGGCCGGGAGGGTCCGGGCACCCCCGGTGGTGAGGCGCAGGATGGCGTCCAGGTCCGCGCGCCTGCGCAGCACCCGGTAGCGCGTGGCGTGCCAGTACAGCTGCTCCTCCCGCGAGGAGGGCCTGGGTGGGAGGGCCTTCCTCGCTGCCCGCTCACGCCCCAGCGCCTTCAGGGCCAGGGCCCGTTCCAGGGAGGTCCAGAACCCGGGGTGCTGGCCCGCTACGTCCAGGGCGTCCCGGACCCGGCCGGCCTCCCGCAACGTCCGTGCCCAAAGCCCCCGCACCCAGTCCAGCAGGGCCGGGTCCTCGGAGGTCTGGGAGAGACCCGCTAGCTTCGGGAAGGCAGCGAGGTCGGCCTCCAGGCAGGCCCGCCACGCGTCCGCCAGGGTGGCGGCCCAGAAGTTGGTGGACTTCTCCCGCGCGGCCTGCCGGAAGCACACGAGGGCTTCTTCCCGCCGGCCCAGCGACAGAAGGACGC
>BEII01000285.1 GCA_002898935.1 bacterium HR32 | reverse complement strand
CGAGATGGAGGACCACAGCAACCTCGTCCCCTGGCAGCGCCTGGCGGAGCGTCGGGGGGCGCGGCTGCGGTTCCTCCGGGTGCGGTCCGACGGCACCCTGGACCTGGACCCCCTGGACCGCCTGCTGTCGGAGCGGACGCGGCTGGTGGCCATCACGCACCAGTCGAACGTGCTAGGGACCATCAACCCGGTCCGGTACGTGGCGGATCGGGCCCACGCGGTGGGCGCGGTGGTCCTGGTGGACGGCGCGCAGAGCGTGCCGCACATGCCCGTCCGGGTAGCTGACCTGGGCTGCGACTTCCTCGCCTTCTCCGGGCACAAGATGTGTGGGCCCACGGGCATCGGCGTGCTGTGGGGGCGCGCGGAGGTGCTGGACCGCATGCCCCCCTTCCACGGCGGTGGGGAGATGATCGAGCGGGTGGAGCTGGAGCGGTCCACCTACAAGGCACCGCCGCACCGGTTCGAGGCGGGCACCCCCAACATCGCGGACGCCATCGCCCTCGGCGTGGCGGTGGACTACCTGGAGGGCGTGGGTATGGAAGCGGTGCGGGAGCACGAGAAGTCGCTCGTGCGGTACCTGCTGGCGCAGCTCCGCGAGGTGGACGGCGTGCGGGTGTACGGACCCCAGGACCCGGAAGTCCGGGGCGGTGCCGTGGCGTTCACGGTGGAGGGCGTGCACCCCCACGACGTAGCCCAAGTGCTGGACGGGGAGGGCGTGTGCGTGCGGGCGGGCCACCACTGCGCCCAGCCGCTCCACCGGGCCCTGGGGGTCGCGGCCACCACCCGGGCCAGCGTGTACCTGTACAACACCCCGGAGGACGTGGACGCACTGGTCCGGGGCTTGGAACGGGTCCGGCGTTTCTTCGGGCGAGACGGCTAGGATGCTCCAGGAACTGTACCAAGAGATCATCCTCGACCACTACGCGCACCCCCGCAACCGCGGCCGGCTGGAGGGAGCGGAGGTGGTGGTGGAGGGCGTCAACCCGTCCTGCGGGGACGAGATCAGCCTGTTCGCCCGCGTGCGGGACGGTGTGGTGGAGGAGGTCCGCTTCGAGGGCAAGGGGTGTTCCATCAGCCAGGCGTCCGCCTCCATGATGACCGAGGCGGTCCGGGGCAAGACCCTTGCGGCCGTCCGGGAGCTGGTGGACCGGTTCCGCCGCATGATGCACGGCGAGCCCCCGGACGAGGAGGCGCTGGGCGAGCTGGTGGCCCTGCAGGGGGTGCGCCGGTTTCCGGTGCGGGTGAAGTGCGCCACCCTCGCCTGGGTCGCGCTGGAGCGCGGGCTCTCCGAGTACGAGTGCGGGCGCACGGCCCAGGTGGTGGCCTCCACGGAGGACGAGCTGTAAGGAGCGCTCCGCTACACTGGAGGAGTGGTGTGGCGTCGGTTCCTCGGCCCGCTCGTGGTCCTGGCGCTCCTCGTGGGCGGCTGGGCGCTGGTGCGCCGGCCGCCCGTTCCCCCTGAGGGGAGAGGGCGTCCTCTCCCGAACGCACCCGCCTTTGTGCTGGAGACCCTGGACGGCCGCGGGGAAGTGGCGCTGTCCGAGCTGCGGGGCAAGCCGGTGGTCCTGAACTTCTGGGCCTCTTGGTGCGCCCCCTGCCGGCTGGAGGTGCCCGTCCTGGTGGACGCGTGGCGACGGTACCGCCACCGCGTACACTTCCTCGGCGTGAACGTGCTGGACGAGCGGGAGGCGGCGGTGCGCTTCGCCCGGGACCTGGGCATGGGCTTCCCCTCCGTGCACGACCCGTAGGGAGACGCGCTGCGGTGGTTCCGGGTGGTCGGGCTCCCCACGACGGTGTTCGTCACCCGCGACGGACGGATCTTGAATCTGCACCCGGGTCCCTTCGTGGGCCCTGAAGGGAGCCGCGCCCTGGAGCGGCGCATCCATCAGGTGCTGAAGGAGAGGTAGGGGGTGGACAGGTACGCTTTGACCCGGTCACGGACCGCCCTGAACGCGGCGGCGGTGGTGCTGCTGGCGGTCATGGGGTTCCTCGTGGTCACCCAGGTGCGAGCCAGCCGGTACTTACGGGACCAGCCCGAGGTGCGTACGCGCAACCTGTACGCGCTGGCCACCATGCTGCGGCAGGAACGGGAGGTCCGCCGCCAGCTGGAGGAACAGCTCGGGGCCCTGCAGGACCGGTTGAGGACCTTCGAGGAGGCCGCCGCCAGCGGCAGAACCACCCTGGAGGCCCTGCGGGAGCAGGCAGAACAGTACCGGCTGGTGCTGGGCCTGGTACCCGTGGAAGGGCCTGGCGTGGTGGTTCGGGTGAACGAGCCGCGGGCACAGGGGCGCCGGGGCCCGGTCACGGTCCAGTACCAGGACCTGGTGGCCATCGCCAACGAGCTGTGGGCCGCGGGCGCGGAGGCGGTCGCGGTGAACGGGCAGCGCGTGGTGGCCACGAGTGGGTTCAGCCAGGTGGGTGGCACGATCCTGGTGAACCTGCGCAGGCTGACCCCCCCTACACGGTGGAGGCCATCGGCCCGCCCCAGACACTGGAAGGTGCCCTCAACATCCGCGGCGGCCTCGTGGAAAGCCTGAGAGGCCTGGGCCTGGACATCCGCGTGGAGCGCCAAGCGCGGCTAAGGCTCCCGGCCTACGCAGGCCGCCTGCGGTTCGAGTACGCCCGCCCGCTGCCGTGAGCGCCTACGACGTGGTGGTGGCGGGGGCGTCGTTCGCCGGCCTCGCGGTGGCCCAGCGGCTTGGCGGGCGCGTGCTGGTGGTGGACCCGAAGCCGGTGGGCGCCGGCCAGACGTCCGCCTGCGGGGCGCCGGTGGCGCTGGTCCGGGCCGTGGGGGCGGAGCGGAGCGTACAACAGGTCCACCGCCACTTGGTGGTGCACACACCGCGGGCGGAGTACGTCTGGCCGCTCGGCGAGGAGCCCTTCTGCACGTTCGACTACCGGCGCTTCTGCGAGGCCGTGTGGGAGCGGTCGCAGGCGGAGTTCCGGCTGGCCGCGGTCCAGAGGTACCAGGACGGCGTGGTGCACACCACCGCAGGCCCGGTGCGGGCCGAGGTGGTGGTGGACTGCACGGGTTGGAGGGCGCATCTGGCGCGCACCGCAGGCCTTCCGGGCCCGCGGACCACGTGGTTCGGACTCGAGACGGAAGTCCCGCTCCGCTTCGAGCCGGGGCTGCACTTCTACTTCTGGCCCGAGGCGGCGCAAGACGGCTACGCGTGGGCGTTCCCCTGCGGGGAGACCGTGCGGTTCGGAGTCCTCTCGTACCGCGGTCGCACGCGGTTGCGGGAGTCCCTGGACCGGTTCGTGGCGCGGTTCGGGTTGCGGCCGCGCGGATACCACGGCGGGTTCCTGGGCGTGGGTGTGGCGGGAGGCGGGCGGGGGAATCTGTTCGTGGTGGGAGACGGCGCAGGACAGTGCCTGCCCCTCACCGGCGAGGGGATCCGCAGCGCGGTGCACGCGGGCTGGCTGGTGGCCTCCCTCGTGAACGCCGGCCTGAGCGGACG
>BEII01000284.1 GCA_002898935.1 bacterium HR32 | reverse complement strand
CAGGGGGGAGCTCCCGCCGTCGGTCCTCTTCCGTGAGGTCGTGGGAGGGAAGGTCCAGGAGCAGGACCGGGATGCCGGCGCTGGCCAGCAACGCGGCGATCTGAGAGCCCATGGTGCCGGCCCCGAGGACGGCAGCACGGCGGACCCACGGTGTTGGCACGTTCTGCCTCCTACGCGTCCCGCGTCCGCGCTAGGCCCTGCAGGAACAGGTCCGCGAACGCACGGGCGAAGTCCTGGTGGGATAGCGGCCCGTCCGGCTGGAACCACGTGGTGAACCAGTTGCAGGCTCCCAGGACCGCGAGCCCCACGGTTTTGGGGTCTGCGGGCCGGAACTCGCCGCTGTGCACCCCTTCCTCCACCATGCGGCGGAACAGCCCTTCGTACCGGTCCCGGAGTGCGAGCATGCGCGCCCGCCGGGCGGGCGACAGGCTCTTGAGCTCCACGTGCAACACCGTGAGCTCGTCTCGGGAGGAGGCGGCCACGCGCAGGTGTGCGGCGATGGCCTCCCGCAGCTTCTCCGCCGCCGGGGCCCCGGACCGCGCCACGGGCTCCACGGCCTCCAGCAGCCGCCGGATGGACCGCTCCATGATTTCCCAGAGGAGGTCTTCCTTTGCCTCGATGTAGTGGTACAGGCTGCCACGCTGGATCCCCACCGCCTCCGCCAGGTCCTGCATGGAGGTGTCGTGGTAGCCCTTCTGGCGGAACAGGCGCACGGCCGCGGCGAGCAGCTCCTCGTGCTTGGGGCGGATCCCGACCTCGGCCACGTGTCCTACCAAACGTTTGGTAGCGACAGGATAACGCACCAGAACACGGCCTGCAAGCTCCAGCGGTTGCGAACAGGCCTGCGGTCTAGGGGTCTGTCCCCGAAGGGCCCTCGGCCGGGTGGACCCAGCAATCGCAGGGCGACTCTTGGGGTGATCTAGCGGTGCTCCCCCAAGGGCCGCAGTTCTAGGCGCGCCCGCGCGTGGCGGTCCACCGCCTCCCGAGACCACAGCAAGGGGTGGTACCGGCCCTCCGCCCACAGGGGTGCGAGGTCTCCGCGGTACGGGTGGCCGAGGAGCCCGGACTGCCCTGTGGTGTGTACCGCCACCGACCGGTCCAGGTCCGCGAGGTCCACGATCATCCGCATGGAGGCCACCACGGTCTGGTCGAAGGGGCGCAGGAGCGAATACGCTGCCTGGTTCACGGTCCAGCCGTCTCCGGGCGTGGGGTAGGGGCCGAGGCCGAGCAGCCGGCCCACTACAGGAATCGGGTCCAGCAGGTGCCCGAACCGTGCCCTGTGTAAAGCTCCCCACCTCCACCGGCTCCGGTCCCGGCCCAGGCGGGCCTCCAGGTCCCGTACTGCGCCCTGCAAGATGTCCCCCACAGCCCGGTCCCGACCGCCCGGGCCCCACCACGGGTCCTGCGGCCGTTCCCACAGCCAGAGCAGCGCGGCCATGACGAACGGCCGCCGCGCGTAGCGTTCCCAAAGCTTCTCACCCAGCCGCGGCCGAAACAGCACCTCCGCCGCCCGAACCAGGAAGGCCTCGTACACCGCCGCCGGCCGGCTCTCCACGGACAGCCTCCCGTCCCAGCGGGCCAGTTCCTCCTGTACTGCACGCACCCCCTCGTCCGCGACCGCCACCCGCCCCAGGACCGGCGCGATCCGGCGGGCTGCCAGGGAGACGTGGTCGTACTGTAGCCGCTTTAGGTCTTCCAGGCTGAACCGGCCGCGGCTGGCCAGGACTTCCGCGATCCGCCGGGCGCGCAGCCCTTCGGACCACTCGCTACCCAGGTGGTAGGGGAAACCGTCGTGGACGATGCGGTTGTTGGCGGTGGCGATCCACCCCTGCGGAGGGTTGGAGAGGGAGGGCAGTGCTTCGTAGGGCACCCATCCCACCCACTCGTACTCGCCGGTCCAGCCGGGTACGGGCACGGTGCCGTCCCCCCGGGCCCGCACGGGGATCCGGCCCGGGAGCTGGTAGCCGACGTTGCCCTTGCGGTCGGCGAAGACGAAGTTCTGCGCGGGCACGTGGAAGTACCGCAGGGCCTCGCGGAACTCCTGGACCGTGCGGGCCCGGTTGTACCGCAGCACCCCTTCGGCCACGGTGGTGGGCAGCAACGCGGTCCACCGCAGCGCCACCACCTCCCGAAGCCCCTCCACCACGTCGTTCAGGATCGGCCCGTGGTGGGTGCTGCGGACCACCCAGCGTTCCGGCTCGGCCCGACCCCGCACGCGGATTTCCTCCACCCGGGTCTGGACCGGCCACCAGCGGCCCCGGAACAGGTAGCGGGAGGGATCCTGCGGGTGCAACCGCTCCAAGAACAGGTCCTGTACGTCCGGGTTCGCGTTCGTGACACCCCACGCCAGGTGGCCGTTGTGGCCGATGACCACGCCCGGCACCCCGGGGAAGGTGAAGCCCGCCACGTGGTAGCGGCCACCCACCAGGTGCATCGTGTACCAGATGGACGGGAACCCGATGCGCAGGTGAGGGTCGTTCGCGAGGTAGGGTTTGCCTGTGTCGGTCTTCTCTCCGGACAGCACCCAGTTGTTGCTGCCCACCACTGCGGCCGCGGTCTGCCCGCCCTGGGGGGCGCCCACTCGTCCGCCCACGATGATGGGGGTGTCCGGGAGGGGTGGCGGCAAAAGCCGCGCCACCGCCTCTGGCCCGAGAAGCGCCTGCAGGTCCGCGCGCAACAGCTCGGTCTGCCAGTTGCCGCCGAGGTCGTAGGCCATCAACTTGCCGAAGGCCAGGCTGTCCAGGGGCGACCACGGCTCGGGGGCGGTCCGCAGCAGCACGAACTCCAGCGGCAGCCGGCCGCGGTTTTGCCGCAGGAAGGCGTTGACCCCGGCCGCATACGCCCGCAGGGCGGCCTGGGCCTCCGCGGACAGCAGCTGCCACTCCAACGCCGCGGCGTGCCGCAGACCGAGGGTGCGCAGGAACCGGTCGGTGGCGAGGGTGCGCTCGCCGAACCACTCCGACAGGCGCCCGCTGGCGGTCCGGCGGTTCACCTCCATCTGCCACAGCCGGTCCTGCGCGTGCACGTACCCCTGGGCGAAGAACAGGTCGTGCTCGGTGCGGGCGTACACGTGCGGGACACCCCACGGGTCCCGTACCACCTCCACGGGCGCCTGCAGGCCTTCCACCGCCAACACCCCCACGGTCTGCGGGAACGCCCGGCGGACCAGGTACGCTGCGCCAGCGGCGCCCGCGACCCCCAGCACCACGACAGCGAGGACGACACCGCGCAGGACTCGCATCGCTACAGCCACGCGGCCATGGGCTGCACGCGCACGTGTGCCTCCTCCAGAGCCGCCCGCACCGCGGCGACCAGCTGCGCGGCACCCGGGGTGTCGCCGTGGATGCACGGGGTGTCGGCTTGCACCACCACCTCGCCGCCGTCCGCGGTGGGGATGGGCTCGCCGTACGCAAAGCGCACCGCCCGGGACGCCACCTCGTGCAGGTCGGTCAGCACCGCGCCCG
>BEII01000283.1 GCA_002898935.1 bacterium HR32 | reverse complement strand
CGGGTTTTTCTGGTGGAGGACCCCAGTGTGTCCCGTGTCGTCGGGCGGGTCGGGTACGCTCCTCTGCCGAGCCGGCGCGTGGGTCCCGAGCGTCCGGTATTCCGGGCTACGGTGTGGAAGCTGGGGATTGACCGGAACAGCTCAAAGAAGTAAGCGGCGTGGCAGTTCATCAAGTTCGTCACGAGTGTCCCTCAGCTCCGGCGTGCGCTCCTCGCCACAGGCAACCCGGCCCCGCTGGCCGCCGTGTATGACGACCCGGAGGTCCGGCGTCGGGTGCCGTATGCGGATGCGGTGAGGATTCAACTGCGGGTAGGCTACCTGGACCCCCTCCCGATCCCCCGGGCTTCCCAGGTGGAACGGGTCGTGCACGAGGAGGTGCATGCGGTGGTACTGGGCCGCAAGAGCCCCGAGGCTGCGGCCGCAGACCTGTACCGTCGCGTGGAAGAGATCTTAACTCAGTAAGGTCCGGACATCGAGCACGGACAGCGGAAGGAGGGCGAGAGGAGTTGGAGGCTACCGAGGCGGTGCGCACCGGGGTCGACTACGATGTGGTGGTCGCGGGGGGAGGGCCCTCCGGCCTGATCGCGGCTACCGCGGCGGCTCGGCTCGGTGTCAGGACTCTGCTCGTGGAGCGGGATGGCTTCCTGGGCGGCACGGCTACCGCGGCTATGGTGGCGCAGTTCTTCGGCTTCTTCCACGAGAGGACGCAGGTGGTACGCGGAATCCCCGCGGAGCTCTTGGAGCGGGTTCAGGCTCTCGGAGGGTCGGCTGGGTTCGTGGAGTACGTGATGGCCGAAGCCAGCGACCGGCCGGTACCCACCCGCTGCTTCCCCTTCGACCCGGAGATCCTGAAGCTGGCTGCGGACGAACTGGTGAGCCAGGCGGGCTGCGAACTCTTGCTGCACGCCGTGGTGACGGACGTAGTCTGGGAGAACGGCCGCCTGGTGGGAGTTGTCGCGCACACAGTAGAAGGTCCCCTGGCCGTTCGGGCCAGGGTCCTGGTCGACGCTACAGGAGACGCGGTGGTGGCACACCGCGCAGGACTCCCTACGGTAGGAGCGGAGCTCGGATCCGCACGGCAGCCCCTCACACTCGTGTTCCGCCTCCGCGGCGTGGACGTGCCCCGTTACCGGTCGCTACCCCGGGAAGAGAAGCGGCGGATCGTCCGGGAAGGGATCGCGCAGGGCAAGCTGTTTTGGGAAAGCTTCGCGTTCAACAGCCCCAGGGGTACGGATGACGCCGTGTGCCTTCTGACCCGGATCCGGGGATGTGACGCCCTGGACGCATTCTCGCTGACACGGGCGGAACTGGTGGGGCGTCAGCAGATCCGGAAGGTGATGGAGTTCATCCGGTCTGTACCCGGGTTTGAGCGTTGCGAACTGGTCAGTATCGCGCCCCGCATAGGCGTGCGGGAGACCAGGCGCGTGGTAGGTGTCTACGAACTCGGGGAGTCCGACGTACTGTCCGGCGCGATCCCGGATGACACGGTCGTCCTGGGAGCGGGCCCGGTGGACGTGCACGATCCGAACGGGACGGGTTTTGTGGAGATGCGCATGCCGCCGGGGCCGTTCGGCATCCCGCTCCGCTGCCTCTTGCCACGGGACCGTGTGGGGCTGGTGGCGGCGGGGCGGGCAATCTCCGCCAGCCGGGTGGCCAACGGTGCGGCGCGTCACATGGGTACCGCCATGGCCATAGGACAGGCCGCCGGCACGCTGGCGGCGCTAGCCGCGCGGGCCGGCGTGTTCCCCCACGACGTTCGTGCTGAGGAGGTGCGCGCTACCCTGCGCGGGAGCGGGGCGGTGGTCGGGGTCGAGGACCTGTAAGGGCGTGGGAGCTCGGGCCGTAACGGCCGAGTCTGGGGACTACCCACAGGATCGAGGAGGGGGGGTTGCAGTCGTCGGGCTCCGGGCTGGAACGGACGGCCACGGTCCCGCGGGGTCACGTCCTCGGGCGCTGGGTGGAACGCGTGCGGGCTGTCCGGCGCAGGGGGCTTCGCCCGGGCGTCGTGGGGCTTGAAGCCTACCTGTGGGCGGCTCCTGCCATCCTGACCGCGGTCTTCTTCCTCGTCGGTCCGTGGGCGTACGCGGTTGGGTTGAGTCTGTACGACTGGAAAGCGCTGGAGTCCGAAGCCGTGAGCTTTGTTGGGTTTGGGAACTACGTGGCGCTCGCGCGAGATCCCGCTTTCCTGCATAGCCTTCTCGTGACCTTTGGCTTTGCGGCAGGATCGGTGACCTTGCAGTTGGTCCTGGGGACATGGCTGGCATTCCAGCTCTACGGGGTTTCAGAGGCAGCGGCCCGGGTATACCGGGTTCTTTTCCTCATCCCCGCCTTCCTCAGCCCTCCCGTGGCCGGCCTGGTGTGGCGCGTCCTGCTGCAGAACGAGCTCGGACTGGTGAACTGGGCCCTATCCGCGTTGGGCGCGGAACCCGTCGGATGGCTGTCGGATCCCCGGTGGGCCCTGCCGGTCGTTGTTGTCGTGGACGTGTGGCAGCACACGCCGTTCGTGGTGTTGCTGGTGGGGGCGGCCCTGTCGGCGGTCCCGGAGGACTTAGTGGCCGCCGCGCGGGTAGACGGGGCGACAGAAACGCAGCTAGCGCTACGGGTGTTGCTCCCCTTGCTTACACCCGTGCTTCTTCTGGTCGCGTTCCTGCGATCCGTCTTGGCCTTGCGGGCTTTCGACGTGGTGTACGCCCTTTTCCGGTCGGGTGGTCCGGGCCAGTCGGCGCGAACGCTCGGGGTTTACCTGTTCGAGACGCTGCGGGTGGACTGGGATCTAGGACGGGCCTCCGCGGTGGCGGTCGCGCTGCTGGCCCTCACCTTGCTGGCGTCATCCTGGCTGGCTGCCCGAGCGTGGCGCGGGGAGGCGATTGCATGACCGTGGGCCGGCAGGCCTGGAAGCACGTTCCCCTTGCGGCCGCGGCGCTGTGGTTTGCGGGGCCGCTGGCGTGGGTGGCCCTGACCTCGTTGAAGCCCGCCGGGGATATCCTGGCGGTACCCCCCAGGATCTGGTTCCGGCCGACCCTGGAGTGGTACGCGGCGCTGTGGAACCCGCAGGCGTTTCTGGGCGATCTGCGCGGCTACCTGACCAACAGCCTCGTGATCGCTCTCGCGAGCAGCGGTTGGGCGACCGCCGCGGGGTTGACCTGCGGGTTCGCCCTGTCCCGTCTTCGCTTCCCTGGTCGCGGGGCCCTGGCCTGGGGGCTGTTGTTGCTTCGCATGCTGCCCCCTGTCGCCACCGCCGTACCCCTCTTCGTGCTGCTGCGGGCGGTAGGGGCGGTGGACACGCACGTGGGGCTCGGGGCGGTGTACGCAGCGGTGAACCTCCCGTTCCTCGTCTGGCTGCTGAAGGGCTTCCTGGATGAGGTCCCGCGGGAGCTGGATGAAGCGGCGTGGATCGACGGGTGTCCCCGATGGCTCTACCTCACCCGGGTGCTGCTGCCTCTTACTGCCCCTGGGATCGCTGCGTGC
>BEII01000282.1 GCA_002898935.1 bacterium HR32 | reverse complement strand
GCCCTCCTCGGGGCGGGCGGGTCGCCAGTACGCCGTCGGTTGCTGCGCGCGAAGGACCGAGCCCTCGGCGTGCACAGGGTCCTGGTAGAGGATGACGAAGCGTGGGTCACCGAGGCCCGGGAGTCGCTCCGCAGGCGTGCGTACGGCTACGTGTACGGCTATCCTTCGGCCCTCTACGAGCTCGCGCTGACAGGCTCCAGACCGCACAGGCCGCCGCGCGTGGTCGTGACCACGGGAGAGCCCCTGTTTGCCTTCCAGCGGAGGGCGATCGAGGAAGCCTTCGGATCAAGAGTGGCCGAGGAGTTCGGGTGCACAGAGCTGGGCACGGTGGCTTTCCAGTGTCCGGCGGGCTCCCTGCACTTAGCGGCCGAGCAGGTTTGGCTCGAGCAGGTGGACCGCCGGACCCTCGCCACCTCCCTCCTCCCGCGGGCGGTACCGGTGGTCCGGTACCGGCTGGACGAGCCCGTAGCCGAGGAGGGGGGACCCTGTCCCTGCGGGCTTGCCCTTCCCCGGGCTGTCCTCCTGCGGCGCCGGGCGGACGCCTGGCAGCGCTTCGAGGAGGCGGCCTGGCAGGCGGCGACGCGCGTAGGCCTGCCGACAAGGTTCACCGTGGACCTGCACGGACAGGCGGTGCGGGTCCCCGCGGGAACTCCGGCAGCGCAAACCCGACTGCTCGCCACCGCCTTAGGTCCTGGGGCAGGCGTGGAACAGACAGACCACCTGCCCCGCAGGGCCGCGGGCAAGTTCTCGTACCTGGAAGGAGCGAGGGAGTGAGCAAGGTCCTGCTGGTCACCAACGACTTCCCACCCATGCCCGGCGGCTGTGCCCGGTACTACGAGCGGCTGTGCGCACAGGCACCGCCGGACTCCCTTGAGGTGCTCGCGCCCGACCTGCCGGGCGCCGGCGAAGTGGATGTGCGACTCCCTGTCCCCGTACACCGACGCCGCGTCCCCACGAGCCCTCGCGCCCTGGCGCGGTGCCTGCAGTGCCTCCTGCTCGCGTGGCACGCGGGGCGTCTGTTGCGCCGAGGCCGCTTCGTGGCCGTGCACCTCGGGCACCTGTACCAGCTCCCGGTGGGCGTGCTGCTGCGGCGGCTCTTCGGAGTGCGGTACGCCGTCTACCTGCACGGTGGGGAGGTCCCCGGGTTGCTCCGCTGGGGACCTGTGCGCCGCCTGTTCTGGCGGTGGCTCCGCGGTGCTGCGGCGGTGGCGGTGAACAGCGAGTACACCCGCCGCCACTTCCTGGGGTTGGGATTCGAACTGCCCACCACGGTGGTCCTGCCTCCCACAGTGGACCCGGATCGGTTCCGGCCGCCTGAAGGTACGCGGGACAGGGTGCGGTCGGAGCTGGGACTGGACAGCCAGTTCGTGGCCCTGAGCGTCGGGCGCCTGGTCCCTCGGAAGGCGCACGACCTCTTGCTGCGCGCGGTGGCGCACCTCCGCCGCCAGGGGGTGCCCGTGGCGGCGGTGGTGGTGGGCGAAGGGCCGCAGCGGCCTACCCTCGAAGCCCTGGCCCGCGAGCTCGGGATCGAGGACGCGGTGCGCTTCGTCGGGTTCCTGCCGGATGAGGCCCTGCCCCAGTACTACGCTGTTGCGGACGCCTTCGTGTTGCCCAGCCGCCAGTTGCCGCAGCGGGACGGGGTGGAGGGCTTCGGCATCGTGTTCCTGGAAGCGGGGGCCGTGGGACTTCCGGTGGTGGGCACCTGGACCGGGGGAATTCCCGAGGCGGTGGAGCACGGGCGCACGGGGCTCCTGGTCCCTCCGGACGACGTAGAGGCGCTGGCCCAGGCGCTCCACACCCTGGCCTGGGATTCAGAGCGAGCGCGCCGACTCGGGGACGAGGGGAAGCGCCGCGCCTGGCAGGGTGCCCAAGAGCAGGTCTTGCGCCTGTGGCACGCGTCTGGGTGGGCTCCCCCGATGCGGAAGGCCCCCCGGGTGCTGCACGTCATCACCCGCCTCGTCGTCGGTGGAGCGCAGGAAAACACCCTGCTGACGGTGCGTGGACTGCAGTCACTCGGATACGAGGTGGAGCTGGCGGTAGGGCCGGAGACGGGTCCGGAGGGCTCACTGGCAGTCCCCGAGGGCACCGTCGTCCACTGGATCCCGAGTTTGGTCCGCGAGATCCGCCCGCTGGCCGATGCGCGGGCGCTGTGGGCCCTGTACCGGATCATGCGCCGCGGCTACGATGTGGTACACACCCACACCTCCAAGGCCGGGGTTCTGGGCCGGATCGCCGCACGGTGGGCGTCCGTCCCTCTGGTGGTGCATACCCCTCACGGCCACGTGTACCACGGCTACGGCGGGAGGCTCCGGAGCCGGCTCTTCGTGTGGGTCGAACGCCTGCTGGCGGGGTGGACGGACGCGCTGGTGGCGCTGACCGAGTCCGAGAGGCAAGACCACCTGAGAGAGGGCGTAGGTCGCCCCGAGCGGTGGCATGTGATCCCGAGCGGGGTGGAGATCGAACGGTACCAGCGATCAAGCTCCCTCCGCCGGCGGGACGTCGGGCTTCCGGAGGATGCCTTCGTCGTGGGGTGCGTGGCGCGGCTGGTGCCCGTGAAGGGGATCGAGGACGCCATCGAGGCCACCGCGCGGCTCACCGACCTCAGTCCTCCGGTGCACCTCGTCCTGGTGGGGGACGGGCCGCAGCGGCCCGCGTTGGAACGGCGAGTGGAGGAGCGCGGGCTCGGGGGCCGTGTTCACTTCCTCGGACTGCGGAGGGACGTGCCGGACCTGCTGCCGCTCTTTGACCTGGTCGTGTTGCCGTCACGGAACGAAGGGATGGGACGCGCCATCGTGGAGGCTCAGGCAGCCGGGGTGCCCGTGGTTGCTACCAGGGTGGGTGGGATCCCCGACCTCGTCGCGAACGGAGAGACTGGCGTCCTCGTGCCACCCGCGGACCCTGCAGCGCTCGCGACGGCGATTCGGTCTCTGGCGGAGGACGGGGGCACCTGGGCTCGGATGAAGGCTGCGGCCCGGGTGCGTGTGGCCAGAGACCTCAGTGCGGAAGCCATGGTGAGGACTCTGGACGCCTTGTACCGGCACGCCGCGAGGCGAGAACGCCCGGGGGAGAGGCGTGGCGGGCGCAGACCACCTCCGGCGGAGCCGCAAGAAGCGGCGATCAACGCACCGCGTACACGCGAGCCGCGCGAGCCGGGAGGGTCACCGCGATCCGCCCTCCCGTCAGGGACAGGCTCTGGCCGGTGACGAGCTCCGTGGCGGTGCTGCCCGACACGGGGATGGAGACGGAGAGGGAGCTCTCCTCGGGGTTGACCGCGACCACACAGGTCGTGCCGTCTACCGCTTTGCGGAGCGCATACACGCCCACGTAGCGGTCGAACTGCAGTTGGAAACGAGGCGTGGCGTCGGTGATCTGCGTGAAGTTCGCGGGGTCGGCGACGACCGAGTACAAGGGCCCCATGAGCAGGCGGAAGGCGTCGAGGGTGTCGGCCCACGCACGGTCGATGCTCGGCCGAAGCTGCTCCA
>BEII01000281.1 GCA_002898935.1 bacterium HR32 | reverse complement strand
TAGCGGACCGCCGGCGCTACCGTGGGGTGCTGCGGCAGCTGGCCACAGACGGCCGCGTGGACCCGGCTTCGGTGGCGGTGGAAGTGCAGGACGGGATCGCCGTCCTCACGGGGTCCGTGGCTAGCCCCCTCGCCAAGGACGCGGTCCAGGAGGCCGCCCACCCAGTTCCCGGGGTCCTGGACGTGGTGAACCACGTGCAGGTACCCGGGGCCAGCCGCGCGCCTGAGTCGGACCTAGAGCTGTGCCGGGCCGTCCGAAGGGCCTTGAGGCGGGCCCTCCCCGACCACCGGCAGGTGCGCAGCAGCGTGGAGCGGGGGTGGGTCACCCTGTGCGGCTGCGTGGTGACGGTGGAGGAGCGGCAACGGGCCCAGCGTGCGGCAGAGCAGGTCCCCGGCGTCCGTGGCGCCACCAACAGCATTCACGTGGGCCGGACGGCCTCGTGCACTGGCTCCCCGGCGCGCCGGACCCGCCAAGGACAAGCTGTCCGGGAACCCGGACTCTGAAGCTCCGGGAATGCTAGCATGAGGTGCGGGCTCGGTCCCGCCCACGGGGCGTTTCGTGCGGGCTCAGCGCATTCCCTCGGCAGGGAGCTCCCTGCCGGTCCCGGCCGGTCCGTTGATCGGCCGCCAGGCAGAGCTGGCCAGCGTACGGGATTGCCTGCTGCGCGAGGACGTCCGCCTCCTCACCCTCACCGGGGCGCCGGGGGTGGGCAAGACGCGGCTTGCCCTCACTGCGGCTGCCCAGCTAGCCGGTGCCTTCCCGCGCGGGGTGGTATTCGTGGACCTGGTCCCGGTCAGAGATCCCGCCCACGTCACCCGAGCCATCGCCCAACGCCTGAACGTCGGTCTGCGTAGTGATCAAGTGACCGCTGAGCTCCTTGTCCAGGCCTTGTACGACCGGCATCTCCTGCTGCTGTTGGACAACTTCGAGCACGTGGTGGACGCTGCCACCGACGTGACTGCCCTGGTGGCCGCCTTGCCCAACCTGAAGGTCCTGGTTACCAGCCGCGAGCCCCTGCGCGTGAGCTGGGAGCACCAGTTCAGCGTCCCGCCCCTGCGGGTCCCCGACCTGAGCCGCGCGTCGGACCCCAAGGTGGTCACTTCGTCGCCCGCGGTGGTGTTGTTCGTGGCCCGCGCCCAAGCGGTGGACCACACGTTTGTGGTGACCCCCGCGAACGCCCGGGCAGTCGCCGAGATCTGCGTGGGGCTGGACGGCCTGCCCCTGGCTCTGGAGCTGGCCGCCGCGCAGATCAAGGCGCTGCCCCCGGAAGCCATCCGAGACCGCCTGGATGACCGCCTGACCCTGCTGCAGCGGGCGGCCCGCGACCTGCCCACCCGGCACCGGACCTTGCGGGCGGCCGTGGGCTGGAGTTACTCGCGGCTGGACGCAGGTCAGCAGGCCCTCTTCCGCCGCCTGGCGGTGTTCGTCGGCGGCTTTCCCCTCGAGGGTGTGGAGACCGTGTGCACGGACCTTGGCGTGGACGTCCTCGAAGGGTTGACCTCCCTGGTGGACAAGAGCCTGCTCCAGCGGGAGGACCACCCCGAAGGCCCGCCGCGCTTTCGCATGCTGGAGACGGTCCGGGAGTTTGCCTTGGAGCAGCTGGCGGCGAGCGGCGAGGCCGGAGAGACCCGGCGCCGGCACGCCGAGTTCTACCTCGGCCTGGTGCAGCGGGCCGCACTCAACCTCACCGGGCCGGAACAGGCACAGTGGCTGCAGCGACTGGACTGCGAATACTCCAACATCCGTGCGGTGCTCGACCGAGCCCGAGCAGGGAGCGTGGATGCCGCGATTCTCCCGCAGTTCGCCGCCGCCCTGTGGCGCTATTGGAACGTGCGCGGGTACTGGGGGGAAGGTCGCGGCTGGACCACGACCGCCCTCCCCCAGGTCCCGCCCCGCGCGGCCAGGCTGCGCCTGGAGCTCCTGCACGGCTCCTCCGTGCTCGCGTGGTGGGTCCGCGAGCATACCGCAGCCACCGCCTTGGCGGAAGAAGCCATCGCGCTCGCCCGACGGCTGGAAGACCGTCCCACTCAGGCGCACGCCCTCCGCACCCTGGCCCTGATCGCGAGAGACCGCCGGGAGTTCCTGCGGGCCCGAGAGCTGGCCGCGCAGAGCCTCGCGCTCTTCGAGGACGTGCAGGACCGCCAGGGGATGGCCACCGCGGCGCGGCTGGTGGGGCTGGTGGCCCTCGAGCGAGACGACGTCTCCAGCGCCCGGGAGCCCTTCGAACGCAGCCTGGCGCTCTCCCGGGAGCTCGGCGACGACCGCGGCGCGGCCTGGTCTACGTACGGTCTGGCCGCAGTAGCGCTGGCAGTAGGCGACCTCACGCAGGCAGCGGCTCTGGGCGAGGCGTGCCTGGCCGCGTTCCAGGAGCGGGCGGAACGGGACGGGGTCGCCCAGGCCCTGGTCCACCTGGCACGAATTGCGCTGGCGCGGGGCGACCACGGCGAGGCCGCACGTCTTCAGACTCAGGCGTTGCACCTGCGCCGCCAGCTCGCGGAGCCCACCATGATCGCCTCCTCCCTGCGGGAGCTGGCCGTGGTGGCCCAGGAGGCCGGACAGGAGGGACAGGCCGTGGACTTCTACCGGCAGGCCCTGGAGTGGTTCGAGCGGGCCGGCGACCGCCTGGGGATCGCCCGCTGCCTGGAGGGGGTAGCGGCCCTGGCCGCACACCGCGGACAAGCAGAACAGGCCGGTAGGCTGTTCGGCGCAGCGGACGCGCTGCTCGAGCAGACGGGCCTTGCTCCGTGGCCCGGCTGGTTTCCCGCCCACCTCCGTCCCGAGCGCCTGGCACGCGCCCGGGCCGCCACGGAGGACAACCTGGGCCCCGAGGCCTTCCGGCACGCCGCGGCCGCCGGGGCGCGCCTGTCCCTCCACGTCGCGGTGGCCGAGGCCCTGGGCACCCTTGCCGCGAAAGCCGTGCCTCCCCTCCGTCCCCCGCACTCTAGCCCCCTCACACCCCGGGAGATGGAAGTCGCCGGTCTCGTGGCCCTGGGCCTCTCCAACCGCCAGATCGCCCGGCGCCTCTTTATCAGCGAGCACACCGCCGCCACCCACGTCCAGCACATCCTGGGTAAACTCGAATTCTCCTCCCGCGCCCAGATCGCCACCTGGGCCGTGCAGCAGGGGATCAAACCGCCGGCCTGAGCGTCCCGGTCCGGGACTCAAGAATTCCTCCGTCCAAATACTGAATCCTCGCGATGCGGCCTCTCCCCGGCCCGTCTCAGCCTGCAATGGAAGTGCCCTTCCGGCACGTCTTGGGTAGCGGGCCCCGTGAGGAGGCCGTTCATCACGGGAAGGGAGGCGAGGGCAGTGGGATATACCATCGAAGGCAAGCTGCTTGAAGCGTGCTCCTGCGCCGCGATCTGCCCCTGCTGGGTCGGCCGGGACCCCGACGGGGGGAGCTGTGACGGGCTCATCGCCTACCACTACGACCGGGGGGAGATCGACGGGGTCGACGTCACCGGCCTTACCCTGGCGCTGGCGGCC